>CAZNFB010000197.1:0-5220 GCA_964572105.1 uncultured Desulfobacteraceae bacterium | reverse complement strand
CATAACTCCACCATAAAAGTAACATTCATTTAATACCATGTAAAACTATAGTTTGATAACAAATTTTTTTGGTGATATGTTTTTTCGATCTGAATAACATGTAATTTTATCATATTAACCATAAGCTGGATAATTATTTTTATGATTAAAATTGAATCAGGATTGAAAAGTAAGTATACTTTGATTTTAAATAAAAATAGTATCCCTTAAAAATTGTTTTGCCTCAGACAAAATTGGAGTTTTTCTCAAAGCATGTTAGGAACGAAAATTTTAAAAAAGTAAACTACTGTAATTATAGCGTTTGTTTTTTTATTCAAAAAGATGGGCTAACCCGAACCTTGTGACAAACAAATTATGCTTAACAACTCGGAGAACAAAAGATATCAAAGGCAGATATTAATTGATGGTTTTGGTATAAAAGGGCAGGAAAAACTAAAAAAAGCCAGGGTCCTTATTGCAGGTGCCGGCGGCCTTGGATCTCCCATTTCATTATACCTTGCAGCCGCCGGAGTCGGTTTTTTACGAATTGTCGATTATGACGATATCTCTTTGAGTAATCTTAATCGCCAGATTCTGTATAAGGAGAGGGAAATAGGTGAAAAAAAAGCTAGTATCGCCAAAATAAGGCTTAACGAACTAAATCCCAATATAAAAATAGATCCTGTGGCTGAAGCAATAACCGATGAAAATATTCTTCCATTGACCCGGGGCTGTGACCTTATTATCGATGCAATGGATAATTTTACCGCAAGATATCTGTTAAACAGGGCTGCCATTTTCCATGGTATCCCTTTCATCTATGGAGGAATCCATGGAATGGAAGGAGCTTTAACTACAATAATCCCCAGGGAGACAGCCTGTCTGAGATGTATTATAAAAGAGGCTCCATCCCCTGTATCTCCAATTCCTGTTCTGGGAGCATTGCCGGGTGTAATCGGCTCCATGCAGGCCATGGAGGCGGTGAAGATTATCACGGGAATCGGGGAACTTTTAACTGACAGGCTCATCAGTTTTGATGGGGGGAACATGCGATTCACGGAGATTAAAATAACAAAAGATCCCCATTGCCCTGACTGTGGTACATTATAAATAGATGATAACTATTCATCTGCGTTGATTAAAACAGATGCAACAGGTATGATCTGATTATACTTGATGCCGTACATATTAGCCAAATAGTTACAAAGGATAACAATAAAATTATGAAAACCTGCCTTGACTGTTTTCCATGTTTTTTAAATCAAACCTTAAATGTCGCAAGAATTATCACTGATGATAAAAAAATACACCACGAGATCATGACAGGGGTAATGGGAAAACTGTTAAACATCTCCTTTGATATGTCTCCCCCTGAGGTTTCCCAGATTGTATATTCCACCATCAGCGAAATTACTAAAATAAAAGACCCCTACTTTAAAGAGAAAAAAGAGCAGAATAGACGTGCTATGGAGCTTTATCAGGAACTAAAAGAAAAAATAAACAACTCTGAAACCCCTCTCTTTCTGGCAGCAAGGGTCGCCATTGCCGGAAATATCATCGACCTTGGAATAAATAGAAAAATGGGGGATGTAAAAACAGAAATATTTTCTGCATTGGATTCTCCCATTACAATAAATGATTTTTCAAAATTCGAAGAGAATCTCCAGCAGTCTAAACAGATACTTTATCTTGGAGACAATGCAGGTGAAATTATTTTTGATAAACTTTTTATAGAAGAAATAAAAAAAAAGGGGAATCCAAGGGTCATTTTTGTAGTCAGGGGCGGACCCATAATAAATGATGCCACCCTGGATGATGCCAAATTTGCAGGGATGGAAGAGGTCGCCGAAGTAATGGAAAATGGATTCAATGCTCCAGGGACAATATTATCAAAAACTTCCAGTATAATATCAGAGCTGTTCACCAAATCGGATATGGTTATCTCCAAGGGGCAGGGAAATTATGAATCTTTAAGTGAAGAACAAAAAAATATCTTTTTCCTTTTAAAGGCGAAATGCCAAGTAGTAGCTAAAGAGCTCGACGTAAATGTGGGTGATGCCATATTCAAACATCAGCACCAGGAAGGGAGAGCACAGGATAGTATATGAACATAGTAATTTTGGAACATCCCAGGGTAAAATCTGAAAAACATTTTAATGATATAGCAAACACGCCCCTCTGGTCATGCTTGTTAGCAGGCTATGCAGCTTCAGCATTAGTAAATGCGGGGCATGATCCCCTGATCATGGAAGCTGCTGATAATAACTGGAGTTTTGACAAAACAAAAAAAGAGTTACTGGCAATCTCCCCACCACTCCTTTGTATAAATGGCGTTTATTTCTGGGAGCATACTCAAAAGCTGTTCGAATTTGTATCAGACTTAAGAGAAGAGGGATACCAGGGGCATATCAATTTTTTCGGTTTTTTCCCGACTTTGGCATCAAAGCTTATTTTAAACAAAGTTCCGGCTGTTGACTCCATTCTCCTTGGCGAGCCCGAAGAGACTCTGGTTCATCTGGCTGATTCCATTGCCAATGGAGAAAATTTTAAACAGATCAAGGGGATTGCTGTAATAGATGGGGAAAACGGGTTCATTAAAAGCAGGCGCCCCACTAAAAAGAATCCTGACGAAATCCCCTTTCCCCTTCGCTGCCTGAAACCAGGAGATACAGCAAGTATCCTGGCAAGCAGAGGCTGCTACAATCATTGCAGTTTTTGCCCAATTCCTTCTTTTTATAATCAAGGGCCCCTGTGGAGGGGAAGAAGCCCGGAAAATATCACTAAAGAGATAAAAGAAATATGTAATATGGGGATAACCGATTTTTATTTTGTTGATCCCAATCTCATTGGACCCGGGAAAAAAGGAAAAGAGCGAATAAAAAAACTGGCAGAATTACTCAGACCCCTTAAGATCAGCTTTGGTATGGAAACAAGAGCCGACGATCTGGATATAATAACAATGGAAAAACTGGCAGATGCCGGACTCAAAAGCCTTCTCATCGGAATAGAGAGTGGTTCATCTGAGCTGTTGAACCTCCTTGACAAAAGTTCTTCCATAAATCAGAGTGAAAAAGCTATCTCAATCTGCCGCGATGTGGGTATAGAACCTGAAATCGGTTTTTTAATGTTTGTCCCTGACAGTTCCATTGGAGACCTTGAAAATAACATCTCTTTTTTGAAAAAAAACAGGCTTTTAGACAGACTCGAAAGAACCGTAAACCTGCTCTCCCATTATCAGATAGTTATGATGGGGACAAGCGGTTATAACAATTTTGCCGGTGAAGACAGACTTATAAAATCAGATCTCTGGGGGTTTGAGTATGAAATTTTATTTAAAAGCAAAAAGGTTAAATGGGTAAGTGACCTGGTGATCAATACATGCAGACATCTTTTGTGCTGCATGTCTGATCCTGATTCCCCTGTTTTCTGGCGGAAATCAGACGATGAAAAAAAATTTTCCCTTATTAACAACTGGGTATTGGAAATGTTCGAGAATCTTCTTGTCTCTGCAAAAAAGACTGATGATCTCCCTGACACAGAATTTTTAAAGATAAAACTTGTAAAAGATTTGAATCGAGAAATAGAATTATAGCTGTTCCTTCCAAGTATAGACTTTCATATAAATAATTTCAGTGAGTTATCGGTAGTTGGCGTATTACTAACGCCTTCCTCCACTAATCACCAATGCTACTATCGAGGCAGCAGAAGTGCTTAAAGCTTATAAACACCAACCTGGAATAATCTCAACTACTTTTCAAAAATATTCATCTCAGTATCATTGAAAAACAGAGGCGGATCATTCAGGTAAGCCTGAAAGGAGTTACAGGATTACACGAAACTGTACTAAAGCTATTAGGGGTTTCCATCTCAGCTTACTCTGAGATCCAAGACCAATGGTGGCTCTTCAGAAATTCAGTTTTACCTGAAAATGCTGGTTTAACGTAATTCAGAAAACTATGTATTGATGGTGTGAAATGTAAGTTAATAAGGGAATCGATATCAGTTTTAAGCAGGTCTTCTTAGACAGAGCTGTTCACACATAATTTAATCCTTCTCTTATTGTATTTTTCATCATGAGTTGATACGTAAAATTAAAGATGAAAAATCAAATTGTTTAGGAACATTATACTCTAACTGCGCAAAACATACATTATGTGCTCAACGAAAGGATAATACCATGAAACTAAAGGTAATAATACATGAAGCAGAAGAAGGTGGTTATTGGGCTGAAGTGCCGTCAATTCCTGGATGTGCTACTCAGGGCGACACCTTTGACGAATTATTGTCTAATATTTATGAAGCTGTTGAAGGTTGCATGACTGTGGACGTTCAGAATATTTTTATTTCAACTACTGACAAAATTATGGAGATAGCGGTTTGAAAGCTATCAACGGAAAAAGACTTTGCCAGCTTCTTGAAGCAAAAGGCTGGGAATTGAAACGGATTAATGGGAGTCATTATATTTATTTCAAAGCTGGAAGTATTGTACGAATATCAGTTCCAGTACATGGCAATAAATCCTTAAAAATTGGTTTACAGAAACATCACATGAAAATAGCAGGAATTGATGAATCAGAATTGTAATTCTGCACATAACAAAAAAATAGACATCGCAAATTACCATTAAAAATGGTTAAACTGTAATTATTATGAAACAAAAACTAATACCAGATAATGTAAGAAATAAAGTTAAAAACATCGTTGAGCAATTTAATACAATTTCAGATATAGAGTATATCGGTAGATTCCGCGGTAAATTTCTTTATCTTGATAGGTATGATTACGGCAAAAAAACACCTACGTGCCGTTTACAATATAATGGAGACTTTAATAATTGGGATTTTGCTATTTTTAAATGGAGTTCTGAGTCATATGATCCAAATGAATTTCTATTTCCCGGTAGCGAGTTAGTTGATGGAACAATAGAAGGTGCAATGAGAGCTGGAATAGAGGCATATAGTAGAAGATAGAAAATCTAAGCAAACATAGGAGCCAGACGTAAGACTATCGTTGTTTTTAAATGAAAAATAAGAGGAAATGGCCTGCTATCAAATTGAATTATTTTGGTTGAAAAATAGAAACGAAATGAGTAGCTATTTTTGAAACTGAAATATTCCAAAAAAGAAGTCAGACGCTAGCGCGTGGATAAGTTCTTAGTGAATTTGCAGGCTTGTCAAAGAAACAAAGCTATCAAATAAACGATTTAAGGCTAAGCAAACTATACCGCCGCTGATGCGGGGA
>CAZNFB010000196.1:0-5292 GCA_964572105.1 uncultured Desulfobacteraceae bacterium | reverse complement strand
GATATGGAAACCGCCCTTACGGACAGGGCGGATATGGAATCCGCCCCTACTGTTTTTAATATCACCTAATAATTTTGATCGGTTTTGGGTGCAAATGGTGATAAAATACAATCCCGGTTGGGAATAATCATATCTTTTCAACCGAATGGATCGGCGGTGGTGGATGTCCGAATTGTATTTTGCCGTTTTGGTTTACCTTTGTTTTCCATTGCGATACGCCTTGACTTGGGTTGCGGGCAAAAACCTCCTTAGCTCCTTGAGCCTGCGTATCCCATATTTTTTAATGCTTCTTCCATTTCATCAAGAATGACAGGGTCATCTATGGTGGCCGGCACCTTATATCTCTTATTGTCTGCTATTTTCTGAATAGTGCCCCTTAATATTTTCCCCGAACGTGTTTTTGGAAGGCGGGCTACAACTGCAGCTTTTTTAAAAGCAGCCACGGGTCCTATTCTATCCCTTACTGCCTGAATAACTTCTCTTATAATTTGATCATGGTTTTTTGCAACCCCTGCTTTTAGCACAAGGAACCCAATGGGAAGATGTCCCTTGAGATTATCTTCAACCCCTAAAACAGCGCATTCCGCAACATCAGGATGATCTGACAAAATTTCTTCCATGGCTCCAGTTGAAAGTCTGTGACCGGCAACGTTGATGATATCATCTGTGCGTGACATTACAAAAACATAACCATCGTCATCTATAAAGCCTGCATCTGCTGTTTTGTAATATCCTGGAAATTCCTGAAGATAAGAATTGACAAATCGGTCATTATTTTGCCAGAGTGTTGGGAGTGTGCCCGGGGGAAGGGGGAGTTTTGCAACAAGTGATCCTGTTTCACCGGCTTTTACAGGTTTCCCATCATAGCCTATCACCCGCAGATCCCATCCAGGCACTGCTTTCGTAGGGGAGCCAGGCTTAACAGGAAAATGATGGAGTCCCATGCAGTTTGCGACAATTGCCCAGCCTGTTTCTGTTTGCCACCAGTGATCTATAACCGGAATATTGAGCATGGTTTCTGCCCATTTCAGGGTGGCGGGATCAAGCCTTTCTCCCGCAAGGAAGAGTGTTTTAAAGCCTGAAAGGTTATATTTTTTTATAAACTCACCTTTGGGGTCATCTCTTTTGATCGCCCTGAAAGCTGTGGGTGCGGTGAACATGGCTTTGACTTTATGCTGGGATATTATCCTCCAGAATACTCCCGCGTCGGGAGTACCCACGGGCTTTCCTTCAAAGAGTATGGTGGTGCAGCCTTTTAAAAGGGGGCCGTAAACAATATATGAATGCCCCACAGCCCATCCCAGATCAGAGGCTGACCAGTAAACATCCCCCGCATCCATGTTGTAAACAGCTTTCATGCTCCATTTAAGGGCAACCATGTGCCCTCCGTTATCACGAACAACCCCTTTGGGGATCCCTGTTGTTCCTGAAGTATATAGAATATATAAAGGATCAGTTGCAGCCACGGGAACACAATCATGGGGTGCAGCTTTTGCTATTTCATCGTCCCAGTCAAAATCGCGGCCCGGTACCATATCCGCTTTTGCCATGGATCGCTGAACAATAATACAGGAGTCGGGTTTTGAAGTTGCCATATCAATAGCACCGTCAAGGAGTGGTTTGTAAAGTATAATTTTTTCCACTTCAATGCCGCATGATGCAGAAACAATAACTTTAGGCTTTGCATCGTCAATTCTTGCGGCAAGCTCATTTGCAGCAAAGCCTCCAAAAACCACTGAATGCACGGCTCCGATACGGGCGCAGGCCAGCATGGCAACGGCAGCTTCAGGAATCATCGGCATATATATAATTACACGATCTCCTTTTTCTACCCCCCTGGCTGCGAGGAGACCCGCAAATTTTGCAACGAGATCTCTAAGCTCAGTATATGTGTAGCTTTTTATGATCTTTGTTACAGGGCTGTCATAAATCAGGGCAGTCTGCTTTCCCCTCCCGTTTTCAATGTGAAAATCGAGGGTATTATAGCATGTGTTCACCACTCCTCCTGTGAACCAGCGGTAAAAAGGCTTGTTTGAGTCGTCGAGTACTTTGTCCCATTTCTTGTACCAGTGGCAGTCTTTTGCATGTGTTGCCCAAAAAATTTCAGGGTCTTCCATCGATTGCTTGAAAGCTTCATCGTACGGATTAGGCATGGCGTATTTTCCTTTGTTTTATAGTAACTATTCAGCTATAGATGTTCAGATAATAAATTTCATAAAGCCGGATGGTGAAACTGAGCTATGGTAAAATTTAAAAAACTCTGGCTGTTTGAGCGCAGCGAGTTTTAGAGGTTTTTAAATTTTACTATAGCTCAGTTTATTGCTGAAATTCGAGCAATCTCTGAAATTATTTATATGAACATCTATCTGCTGATTTTAGCATGCTTCGGGTATGGTCTGATTAAATTTTTGACAGGTTCATTCTTTACGACCTCTTAAACGTGAGTTTTTATAATTTAATCCGATTATAGTTAATCTATACGTATCAGCTGAATGGTTACGTTTTATAAAGCTGGGTAAATTCCCGTGGGCCGTTGATGAGATTAAGAAATTACTCATTTTTATTGTAACAGAATTAACAGGTATGTTATGATAAAAAATTGAGTATAAAAATGTAGCCTTGAAAATTACTGTCATATAAAAAATATCGAGAAGTTACAAATTATTTTCTGTTATCCTGGATTAATATTATGAATAAAAAATTTGCCCGCCTTGACCGTTTGCCTCCATATGTTTTTGCAACAGTAAATGAAATTAAGATGGATGCAAGGCACAAAGGTGAAGATATCATAGATCTTGGTATGGGGAACCCCGATCTTGCAACACCTCAGCATATTATTGACAAGCTTGTGGAAGCTGTTAATAAGCCCCATAATCACCGGTATTCAGCCTCCATGGGAATTACCAAGCTCAGAATGGCCATTTCGAGCTGGTATAAACGAAGATTTGATGTGGATATAGACCACGAAAATGAAGCGATAGTTACCATAGGTGCAAAAGAGGGTATTTCCCATTTAATTCTTGTGACAATTCGTCCGGGTGACGTGGTATTCACGCCGAATCCAACATATCCAATACATCCCTACTCTGCGATTATTGCAGGGGGGGATGTCCGCGGGATCCCTGTGGGGCCTGAATCGGATTTTTTTGATAATCTCATGCATGCAACCAAACAGACATGGCCAAAGCCCAAGGTGTTAATATTATCTTATCCGCATAATCCAACAACAGAAACTGTGGAGATTGAATTTTTTGAAAAGATAGTAGACTATGCAAAAGAACATAATATAATGGTAATACATGATTTTGCATATGCGGATCTTGTATTTGATGGATATAAAGCTCCAAGCTTTTTACAGGCTAAAGGTGCCAAGGATGTTGGGGTGGAATTTTTTTCACTTTCCAAAAGCTACAGCATGCCGGGATGGCGCGTTGGATTTTGCGTGGGAAATCCGGAAATTATAGCCGCCCTGCGGAGAATAAAGAGTTATCTTGATTATGGAATTTTTCAGCCTATTCAGATTGCTTCAATTATCGCTTTAAATGGACCCCAGGATTGTGTTGCAGATATATGTGACATATATAAAGGACGAAGGGATACTCTTATTACCGGCCTGAATCGTTCGGGGTGGGAGGTGGAAAGCCCCAAGGGGACAATGTTTGTATGGGCTAAAATCCCCGAGCAGCATCGTCATATGGGTTCTGTTGAATTTTCTAAATTTTTAATCAAAGAAGCTAAAGTGGCAGTCTCTCCCGGTCTGGGGTTTGGAGAATATGGTGATGATTATGTACGTTTTGCATTAATAGAAAATCATATGCGCATTAATCAGGGGATGAGAGGAATTAAAAAAATAATGTAATTCCAATTCGAAGTATGGATTTTCAGATAATTATCCTATAAACTCCCCTCACGCAAGATTTTAACCGGACATTACTGAGCTATTGCTGAAATTATTTATGTGACGGTTTATAGATATAAGGTGGCAGATGAAAACAATCAACATCGGGCTGTTGGGCTGCGGCACAGTGGGTACAGGTGTCGCAAAGCTCATTATTGAAAATCAGGATCTCATAACGTCCCGCACAGGCGCTTGTTTTGTGCTGAAACGGGTTGCAGATATAAATAAGGATTTGGCACTGCAGTTTGACAAAAATATTTTCACCACAGACGCTGACAAAGTCATCGAAGACCCTGACATTGATATTGTTATTGAACTCATAGGTGGAACAGGTGTTGCTAAAGACTTTATATTAAAGGCCATTGATAATGGGAAACAGGTTGTCACTGCCAACAAGGCTCTCCTTGCGGATTCAGGTTTTCTCCTTTTTGAAGCAGCAAACAAAAAAGGGGTTGATCTGGCCTTTGAGGCCGGGGTCGCAGGGTGTATACCTATTATTAAAACCCTGCGAGAGTCTTTAGTGGCTGATCATATAAGGGGAATTAAAGGAATTTTAAACGGAACATGTAATTACATTCTCTCCAAGTGTACAGAAGAGGGTGTCCCCTTTGCAGAGGCTTTAAAGGATGCCCAGGCAAAAGGATTCGCTGAAACAGACCCGACTCTGGATGTGGAAGGTATTGATACTGCGCATAAACTGGCCATCCTCACATCACTGGCATATGGAACCGAAATCAGTCTTAATGATATTTATGTTACGGGGATTACAAATATTACTTCTGATGATATTGAGTTTGCCAAATTTTTTGGTTATAAAATCAAACTCCTTGCCATCAGTAAATATCATGGTGATACCATCGAGGCAAGGGTACACCCCACAATGGTCCCTTTTGATAATATCCTGGCAAGCGTTGCCGGCTCCATGAATGCTGTGGAAGTATCTGGAGACGCGGTGGGGGATATGGTTTTATATGGTCACGGGGCAGGGATGATGCCCACTGCTAATGCTGTTTTAAGCGATACTGTGGATCTTGCGCGGAATATTTTAAATGGGACCAGGCAAAAGATTCCATTATTTTCCTGCCAGCCGGATCAGATAAAACGAATTCCTGTATTACCCATTGAAGAAGTATCCACCCATTATTACTTCAGGTTTTCAGTTCAGGATTGCTCCGGGGTTCTGGCGAAAATAGCTTTAGTCCTGGGTAACTATAATATCAGCCTGAAGTCTGTGAACCAAAAAGGGGGGAAGGTAGATGGTTCAGTTACCATAGTTATGATGACTCATCTTGCAAGGGAATCAGATGTGAGAAATGCCCTTAAGGAGATACACAGGATTGATGTTGTAACAAGCAGACCGGTTTTAATACGGATTGAAGACGAAAATGAAAAAT
>CAZNFB010000195.1:0-5339 GCA_964572105.1 uncultured Desulfobacteraceae bacterium | reverse complement strand
ACAAGCTATTTCGTTCAATTTATAAAATTTTCGTTCCTAAAGAGCAGAGGAGACAATGAATGCAGGAAATAATTAAGCCTTGGTTTAAATATCTTTTGTTCGTAAGTTTTTTCGGTGTCTGCATTAATCTTATATATCTGGCAGTGCCGATATATATGATGATCGTTTATGATAGAGTCCTGTTCAGTTTCAGCATGGCCACCCTGTATACGTTGAGTTTTGGAGTGCTGATAAGCCTTTTTATTATGGGACTGATCGATTATTTTCGCCTGAGGATACTGGGACAGGCAGGGGAGAGCCTTGCCAAAAAGATAATGCCCCTTGTGATGATGAGCATGCATACAGATGCGGCGGGATTAGTCCGGCAGGGATATACAAGGGGGCTTGATGACCTTGAATTGTTAAGGGATTCAATTGTTCGGGGCAAAATTTTTTATATTTTAGATCTGCCATGGGTAGTTATTTACCTTGGGGTACTTTATATTATCCACCCTTTGATGGGGGGGGTAGCCATGGCAGCGGTCTTTATGGTCTCCACGTTTCAGGTGCTCCTTAAACTGCTTGAAAAAAAACGGTATACCGTTGCAGATGTTACCTTTAGGGCCAATACAGATTTTGTTCAGGCTTCATTACAGCAGGCGGAAGTTGTTTCCGGAATGGGAATGCTGCCGGCAATTATTGAAGCCTGTGACAATCAATACAAAAAAGCGTTGGGAATAAGATCCGAGGCAGATGCTTTCCAGGCCGGAACAGGGGCGGTTATACAACTTCTTTACCTGACTGCTGCGGTTGCTGTTTTCGGGGCAGGAGCCTATCTTTTTTTTACAGAGGGAATTACCACAGGGGCTATTTTTGCAAGTGTTATTATTATTATGCGCCTTTTTTGCCCCTTTGAACGGAGCCTCTCGGGTATGAAAGATTCCATAGAGGCCATGGCGGCTTACAAACGGTTGAAGCATTTTGTGAATATCAAAAATCCGGGAGAGAAACTTTTGTTACCGGAACCTGAAGGAAATTTTAGTGCCGAAGGGATAATTCTGGCACTTAAAGGGAAAACCGTGTTGCGTAATATCTCCTTTGCTCTTGAACCTGGAGAATCTTTGGGTATTTTAGGCCCTTTGGCAGCAGGAAAGACATCACTTTGCAAAGTGGCTCTGGGGATATGGCCGAAAACTGCCGGGAAAATTCGTATCGACGGAGGGGAAATAGGCCAGTGGCCCAGGGATGAGTTGGGAAAACATCTGGGCTATATGGCCCAGGAACCGGAATTGTTCCCTGGGACCGTGGCTGAAAATATTTCACGTCTCCAGAAAATCGATTCTGAAAAAGTGGTCATGGCTGCTAAAAAAGCCGGAATTCATGGCATGGTTTTAAAGTTGCCCCAGGGGTATGATACACGCATTGAAGGGTCCGGGAAAAATCTGGCAGCGGGGCAGAGGCAACTGATCAGCCTTGCCAGAGCATTGTATGGCAATCCCAGGTTTCTGGTTATGGATGAACCCCACACCTATCTGGATGATGCAGGCCTGGTGCTTTTGCTCAATGCCCTGGGATTTTTAAAAAAAGAGAAAACTACAATTATTATGGTCACTGACCGGCCTAATCTCCTCCTTGATATGGATAAACTTTTAGTGATCAAGGATGGCCAGATGGCCATGTACGGCCCCGGTAAAGAGGTATTGAACCAGCTTGCCAACAAACAACAGCCGCAGCAGGCAGTAGGAGCGTAAATATGGATAATGAAATAGGAATGCTAAATACCAGCCCGACAAAATATGTTGTTGCAGGACTTTTGGTTATTGGTCTGTTTTTCGGCGGCCTGATTGTCTGGTCGATCTATTTTCCTTTTCAGGGAGCGGTGATTGCATCAGGGCTGGTTAAGGTTTCCGGGGAAAGAAAAGTAGTGCAGCACCTTGAAGGGGGAATTGTTGAAAGAATCTTTGTAAAGGAAGGTGACAAGGTTCTTAAAAATGATGTACTTGTTGAGCTGCAAAGTTCCCAGGTCAGTTCCAATGTCGACCTTCTCCAGGGGAGGCTCTGGGCCAAGGAAGCTGAAGCAGCCCGGCTAAAAGCGGAGGCGGGGCTAAAATCAAAAATTACCTGGCCCGCAAAGTTCGGTCAATTAAAGGATAATGCGGAAGTCATTGAGAATATTTCCACGGAAAAGGATATTTTTCAATCAAGGCGATCTGACATAGAGGGTAAGATCAAGCTTTATAATTCCCAGATAGAGCAGCTGGGCAGCAGGATCAATGGGGCAAAAGAAGAGCTGAAAAGCCAGGATGAAATTATTGAAAATATAGAAGAGGATTTAAAAAGTAAACGCCCCCTGGTCAAGGATCAATACATGGGAAAATCGAATATTCTTGAGCTTGAAAGAAGTCTGGCCGGACACAGAGGGCGAAAAGGAAAACTTAATCAGGATATTGCAGAGTTTCATCAGATGATCCAGGAACTAAAGCTCAGGATTGTGGACACAAAAAATCGGTACAAGGAAGAGGCTGTTTCAAGGCTGGGGGAGGTGACTGATATTATATTCGAAATAAAAGAACAGGTCAAACCCCAGCTGGATGCTAAAAAACGTTTGGAAATAAGAGCGCCCATCAGTGGAATCGTGATCAATATGCAGGTAAATTCAGAAGGGTCAGGGGTAATCCGCTCAGGGATGCCCTTGCTTGAAATAGTCCCTGATGATATGAAAATGATCATTGAGGTAAAGGTGAGACCCCAGGATATTACCAGTGTAAAAAAGGGGCAGAACACCAAGGTGCAGCTGTCCGCTTTTCAGCGAGAATCAACACCGCCGGTGAGAGGGACGGTTACCTATATCTCGCCGGATCTAATGAGTCAGAATACACCACAGGGGATGCTGTCTTTTTATGAAGCCCATGTGGAAGTCGATTCAGACGATTTAAAAGCCAAAAACGCTTACTTGTCGCCGGGTATGCCGGTGGCATGCTATATTACCACGGATAAACGTACGGTTATAAGTTATATTATGGGGCCCCTGCTGAAGAATATCGATCTGGCCATGCGGGAATAACATAACTTTTTTCGGCAGATCCGGATAAGGTTGTACTGCCCGGATCTGCCTGTTTCTTCCAGAATTCAGATATAATACCCATCCTCCTGGAGAATTCCCATGAGCCAGTTGTAGGAATTATCATCCATTGCCGCTGCCATGGGTGTGTTGTTTACTTGTCCGGCATAAACTCCTATAAAATAATATTCATTGTTTTGAGTATAAATAACAGGAGAGCCGCTTGCTCCGGGTGATGACTCCATATGCTCCGACATTTCAAATTCTCCGGTACTGTAAGCTGAGCTTGCAACGCTGCCGGAAACCTTCCATTGATAGTAATCCCGGCCACGTGTGGCGGGATTGTCCTGTTCAATATCCCCAGAGGGGTATCCTGAACTTTCCAGGGTAAGGCCAAGTAGATCAGGCTGGTTATAGCGTAAAGGCTTTAAATATCCCTGGCTGTTTCCCAGGGGAGTAGTCAGGCGGATGACTGCCAGATCATCATCGGGCCAGGCCGGGTACAGGTCACTGGAAAAAGTTTTTTCCAGTATTGCCTGGTTCCCCCTGTAAAATGGAGCAGTTAATGAATTATCATTTAAGCCTGGAAAAAATTTCAGGCCGGCTAAATTATCGAAATCTCCATTTTCATCCAGTAAGAGGTGGGCACTGGTCAAAACATGTTCTGGGGAAACTAAAAATCCTGTCCCAATGGCAATATAATCACTAAAAGTAATTGTGATCTGCCCGATGGTACTGTAGGGAATCGTTGTAATTTCAGTGCTGTTAACCCACTCAAGGCTCAGATTTGGGGGGATGGTCACAGAATCATGGGGCATTTTCCATGGGGTGTCTAAAGGGTCCACCTGCTCTACTGCCGGCACAGGTGAGGCAGACAGGCCTTCAGCCATTCCAAAATTGATAAAATGGTCCAAAGGGGTAATGGAAATACCGGCAAAAAAATTACGTAAATCTGCAACATTTTTGTCTTCCCATTTTACGGTTGTGGAGGGATTGGCTTTTAAGAGGTCAAGTTTGTCTGAAAGGTATTGGCTTTCATCAAAGCTGTTGGAAGGATTGATCCCTTCTTTGGCGCCAAACTGCAGGTAGTGGAGATATTTGTCTTCGGCCCAGGCTGCATCAAAAGCATCAAGGGCTTTTTCCATATCTCCAAACCGCTGCTGATTCACAAGGTCCGCAGCTTTGGCAAAACGGTATTCATCGTGATTAAAAAAGGGATTGGGATCCAGTCCTTCTTTGTGACCAAAAATAGAATAATGTGTTTCAGCGGTCAGACCCACATTCAGTAAAAAATTTTCGAGAAAATCGATATCTTTGGTTTGCCATTCCGGGTATTTTGTCTGCAAAGCGGATAATTTAGCAGTCAGATAATATGATTTGTCAAACCCGGCTAACATAATCCCTTCCCTGTAAATTTACAATAAATACTGTAACGATTAAGCATCGCTGGTTTAAGATACGCAACAGGTATGATCTGGTTATACCTGTTGCCGTACATATTCACTTAAATAGTTACAGTATTTTTTTAATTAACCCAAACTTCCAGATGCAAGGGCTCCTATTTTAGAAAGAGACTGCAGGTGGCTGTAAATCAGAGGCATGGTACCGTTTTTAACCAGAGCGGCAATTATTTTATCATCCATTGCAAGAAGCTTTTCCATATCAACCCCCTTAAAACCATCGATACTTTTTGGCTGCCCATTGACCTGAAACTCAATTTTTCTGTCCACGATAAGGTTATCTCCAGCCAATAGCGTAAAGAGTATTTTTGTTTTGGCCAGTTCCTCCTGATAAACTTTCAAAGCTTTTAAAATTCCCTGAATAAATTCATTGGGCTCCCCGTCTGCCGTAAACAAAGGTTCTCCCTGGCCCGTTGCAAAATGTTCAGCGTCCGGATCCAGGCATAGTACGAATTTATCTTCTTTAGTCTCTTCTTTAGTATCTTTTTCAATCTCTTCTTTATTATCAATTTTTACCAGGGCAAAGGGATACATTCGGAAATAAAAAGGGAGATAAGGAACTTTCCAGATACCCTGGTCATCAATATAATTATTCTTCCCTTTTTCAAGGGAGAGGAGAGCTGTGGGGATACAGGTGCCGTCTGAGGCAAAGATAATCGGATAATACTGTGAGGCCTGTTGCATTTCAGAAAAAGAAAGGTGCACAGATGAAATCTGTTTTGCGAAGTTAAAATTATTTACTTTAGATAATCTGAGATCCTGGTGCTTTGATTTGTCCAACGGTTCAGGTCTGGTAAACATAGGCAAGTTGTCCTTTCATTTGTGATCAATTTTGATTA
>CAZNFB010000194.1:0-5364 GCA_964572105.1 uncultured Desulfobacteraceae bacterium | reverse complement strand
TATGACTACTGAAGCTGTTGTCAGGCATGTCGCAAAAGAGCCGCACCCAAAGGATATGCCAGGGAATTAGATAAACAGGTTCAGTCCTGATGGGTTCTTTCTTAAAAAGATCTCTAATACGTTTAAACAGTTTTAAAGTTTTAATCAGATCATACCTGAGGCGTTTCTGGAATCATCATTTTTCAAATAGCCTAAATAGTTACCGTGCTTAAAAAGGAGGAATGATGGCTGAAACATTCGCAGTGATTTTTTTTAAGAGGCTGTTTTATTTCAGGGTTCTGTAATAACTGTCTATATTATAAATAGCTGCCAGAGGATTGTGTCCCAGGAGACGATCTTTAACAGCAAGGACTGTGCATGGTGCTTCGGCATATTTAAAAAAGAGTGAATCGTGCCCTACGCATAATCCCAGCAGAACATTGAATTCGGTTTTTTCATCATTAAGAACAAGAGCCTGCATAATCGGATTACACATGGTTTCAGAAGAACCTATATCGACTTTTTGATCATCACTTATATCCAGAGTCTCTTTTAAAATACGCCCCACCTTGCAGATTACAGAGACCATCTGAAACCCTTTGGATAAAAAGAGCTTTTCCACGATTTTAGCCTCTTTTCTAAGTCCCATGCAAAAGGCGAGGCCAAGGCGGTTATATTTCATTTTTTGAGCGAATTCCATTATTTCCAGAATACGTGGTTTTATTGGTTTAAGATGGGCATAGCCCAACTCTTTGTCCCCGTAGCCTTCTCCTTCCTGGATTGATGCCTCCCTTGCAAAATTATAGATTTCAGGTTTTTCATGTTCTTCAAGAACTTTTGCTATGAGTTTTTTTTTGTTTGCGGTGGGGCATTGGGGTGGAAATTTTCCGTCCTCGTTTTTGCAAAGGCGATCATTAATATTAAAAGAACATAAAGCGCAATCCGATATTTTTTTATCCATGATTACATCCTTTTTTAAATTTTGTGTATTGTACGTAGCAAGACATCTTTCTACATCTTCTTTTATTATACATTATTAAAAAATGAAACGGATAAAATAATTGCATCTGAACAAAACAATTGTTATTTTGATATTGTCGTATAAATAAAAAAGACGGGGAGTCGATCTTATGAAAAAAATAGCTGTTATAATAGTTTTAACCCATTTGTTGTTACCGGTCTCTTATGCTGCTGAAAATAGTCAAAAAAATGTAGAGCTGACCCCTGCTGACCGTTTGATTCTGGACAAAATCGGCAGCTTGTCACGTGATATGAGCGACAGGTTTGGAAAAATAGAAACGAAATTCGATGCCAAATTTGAAAAAATAGAAGCAAAATTCGATGCCAGATTTGAAAAAATGGAAACAAAATTTGATGCCAGGTTTGAAAAAATAGAAACGAAATTCGATGCCAGGTTTGGAAAAATAGAAACAAAGTTCGATGCCAGATTTGACAAACTTCATGACAGAATTGATAATTTATGGATAACCATGCTGGGCGGCTTTATAGGCGTTATGGCGTTTATAGGAGGAATGGTTTTCTGGGATCGCCGTACATTTTTAAAACAGGCAAAAAAAGAATTTCGGGAAGAGATAGACGGAGATAAGAAAAAAATTGATGCGATGCTTGTGGCCATGAAAAAACTGGCTCCACAGTTTCCCGAGATCAGAGAAGCCTTAAAGAGCTTTGGCTTACTGTAAGGGTGACTGTGGCTCCATGGGCGCCGCGCCGTACCCTGTGCAATTTTGCGCGGGCCCTGCTGTGCTGAGTAATTATATTTTGCGCAATTTAAGTACCGGGTCGTTCAGTTTTTTATTTGCGGCTTTTATTTTTTCCTCACTGGAGATTACAACAACAGCCTCCTGTTTTCCATCTGTTGAAAAATATTTATTTGCTGTTTCCATAATTTTGTCCCTGTTTAGTTTAAGGAGGTTTTCTTTGAAACGCTCCCTTTTTTCATCTGTAAGAAAAATCACTTTTCTCATGAATCCTTTTTTTGCAGCATCAGCAGGTGAATCAGGGCTGTCGATTTCCGAGCATATCTGAAGAATAGCTTCTTTAACATCTTCGTTTGTATAGTCCCCTTTTGTTATGAATTCAGATCCCTTTTTATATGTATCAAGGGTTCTTATAATGTGGGGATCACGGTATGAAGCAAAGTAAAAGAGGCCGTCTTCGGCACTGTAGAGCGAAAAACCGCCATATGCCCCCCCCTTTTCCCTGATTTCGCGGTGGAGGTATGTTGATTTAAGAATTTTGCTTATTGCAGAAAGGGCAGGGGCATCCTGGTGATTCATGCGAACTGTTTTAAAAGCCTTCACAACAAAAGATACCGCTGAAGTCGTGTGCCACCCCTCATATGGGAGATTATCAGTATTATTCGCCCCTGTGTATTTTCCAGTATATTTAAAATCTTTGAGAATACCCTCTTTGTACTGTAAAGCTTTTTTTGTCGATTTTGCAAAATTTAAGGCGTTGCCAAGCCCCTGATCTCCGCCTATCATGCACCCGTTAAAATTATTTTGAGTAAATATGGCTTTGCCCAGGGATGTGAGTGTTTCTGATAAAGCTTTGAGACTCTCATCCGTGAGGTTATCTGCTATATCTTTAATGGTTTGAAGTTGATGAATTCCCCCCCATATTTCGCCAAGGGCACACGCAGGGGAAAAGTTTCTTGATGCAAGCTGCATGGCAAATCTGTGGCCATTTTGAATGATAATCGATTCAAGGTTAGCTCTGAATTCAAAAAGAAGAGTTTTTAAACGGGAAATATTTGAAAATGTATGTTCCGAAATAAGCTCCCAGATAATTTCAAACATATTTTCCTGGTAGCGGTCTATGCACTTGCTGTTAAAGGAAATAATGGGGATGCAGCTGCCTGTCTCATCAAAACCTGCTCTTGCGGAAAAACCCATACTGACACCCCCTGTGTACCTGTCAATAAGCCTTGCTATTTCGGTATAATCTTTTTTTTGGGTTCCTGTTCTCGTGAAAGTACTGCAAAAAAATGGGATAAGGGGGAGCATCTCCTCTTGCACCATGGAAGTACCAAAGATGGTGGAAAAATAAAAAATGCCCGATGTGGGTTGATTGTATAATGAAACAGGTATATCAGGGTGAAATGCAGTCTCTTTTACCTTTTGAATGGAAGGAGGAATATCCTTTAATTCCAGCGTGGGGAGGCAGGCGAGATTCTCTTTTTTTTCCTGGAGTTTTTCCAGGGCCCCGGCGTCAGTAATGATTTTTTCAAGTTCCGGTTTTGTCAGTTTCTGTTTTATATTTTTAAGTTCAGTTGATACCTGGATATTTTCTCTCTCTTCCATCTCCCTGTCAGGCTCCATGATAAAGAGAGTTCTATGGGTATTTTCCAGAAAATATTTTTTTATCATATTTTCAAAAATATTTTCTTTGGATATTTTTTGCCGAAGCCGGCTTAAATCCTCTTCAATTTGAAGCGTTGTTTCAGGGGCGCATCCGTGAAGCCAGGGGCCGCATATGGTTAAAAAAAGTTTAAGTCCATAGGGATAAGGTGAATTTGAGACTTCTTTGTGTCCAAATTCAAGTTGATGAATAGCAGACTCTATCAATTCCTCATCTATGCCGTTATCGACCAGATCTTTTAACGTGTTGAAAATGATTGATACGATTTTTTCAGCATCCTTTTTTTTAACATCCTTCAATCCTGTTACAAACATTGAATCCCTGTTATCACTATCATACCCGCAGCCATCGCAAAGTGCAGAACCGAGTCCGGAATCGATTAGGGACTTGCGTAAATAAGATCCGGAATTTCCCAAAAGAATATGGGATAAAAGGGATAGAGCAAAAATTTCAAAAGTCTCCTTGATATCAGCCATTAACCATGCAACAGCAACCTGATATTTTTTTTCAGGATCATCATTTTTATCCAGAGGATATTTGCATATGATTTCTTTAGGTTTATTCCAGCGGGGCTGGGGCAGGATTTCGGTTCCAGGATCCACCCGCCCGAATTTTTGCAAAACATTTTTATTTATAAAAAAAAGATGCTCTTTTAACGGAAGACTCCCGTATGTGAAAAAAAAGGAATTACCAGGATGATAATGGCGCTTGTGAAAGGTTTTAAGCTGTTCACAGGTTAAACTGGGGATTACCGCAGGATCACCCCCTGAATTGTTACTGTAGGTTGTATCAGGATACAGGGCTTTTAAGAGTGATCGTGCCATAATCTGATCAGGAGATGACATTGCCCCTTTCATTTCATTATATACCACACCTTTATAAACTAAATCATTGGAATCTTTTTTAATCTCAAGGCGATGTCCTTCCTGTTTAAAGCTCAATTCATCAAGGAGAGGAAAAAAAACAGCATTTAAATAAACGTCCATGAGATTGTAAAAATCTTTTTTGTTCTGAGTGGAAAAAGGATACATTGTCCAGTCAGAAGCTGTAAAAGCGTTCATAAAGGTGCTGAGACTTCTTTTCAGCATGGAGAAAAAAGGATCCCGCACAGGATATTTTTTAGAGCCGCATAAAGCAGTATGCTCAAGGATGTGAGCAACACCGGTTGAATCCCGGGGAACAGTTTTGAGTGCTACTCCAAATGTATTTTCATTATCCCTGCAGCTTACATGGAGATGCTTTGCTCCTGTGGCAAGGTGTTCAAGCTCATAAAGCAATAACTTTTTCTCTTTTATATGGGTAATTTTTTCAATACTGTACCCAAAGTCAGCGGTAATATTATCGATGCCCGGATTAAAATGATCAATATGTTGAGTCATGGATGATTCCTTGTTTAAATGGCTGGTAAAAAACTGATTTTATAAACTTTAGGAACGAAAATTTTATAAGTTGAACGAAATAGCTTATTTCATCTCCGTTCCTTACGCGATTAATCTGCAATTATATAAATGCCCCGTTCTTTACGAATTATCTTGCCGAGCTTATCCATTCTGTAGATAATATTTCTCAATTTTTTTTCCTTATACCCTGTTTTTATCTTTATTTGAGCAAAAGATATTCCATTTGTTCCGGAGGTTTTAATTGTATTTAGAACTTTGTCGGAAGCATTAGAATTGGCTCCAATCCTGGGCTGGGAGCCGGAAACAGAAGGCTCTTTTTCAGTATTTGAGATTTTTATTAGTTTTTCTATGCGGTCCAGTTTGTCATTAAGTTTGTCAATATCCTTTTTAGTAGCAATATTATAGTTTTGTATAAAAAATTTAACCATTGCATCAAAACTGATAGATTTTACTTTTTTTCTGATCATGCGTACCCCCGATTAGTAGATGAAAAGCAGGATACTTAACTATGCATTGATAGTCAAGTTAGTAAAATAGCAATCATGTTATTGCAAGGAGAAACCATACATGTTATAGCGGTCAAAGAATATTTTACTATCAAATA
>CAZNFB010000193.1:0-5383 GCA_964572105.1 uncultured Desulfobacteraceae bacterium | reverse complement strand
TTCCTGAACCCCAAGTAGCTGCGGTCTATACCCTATTCTTTTTCTCCTGCTAAGGTTTCTTCAGAATCTTTTTTTGCATTTTTTCTTCTATCCCTGCCGGTTCTCCGTTCCGGAGAATACGCCGTATATGAAAAAATTCGTCTTTCAGGTTTTCCCCGCCTGTCTGCTGTAATATTCACCATGGCACCTTTCAAAAGTAGAGGGTAATTATAAATTCAAAAATTATTTTATTCCGGACTTTAAATTTTCAGCGATTTTTTCTCCTATTTTCCATACATCACCAGCGCCGAGGGTTAAAAAAATATCCTCCGGCTGCAGATTTTTAACAAAATAAGAAACAATTTCATCGGTGGTGTCCAAATATACGGCAGCTTTATGGCCGTGGGAAATAACCTCTTTGCATAGAGCTTCAGCACTTATCCCCTTTATCTTTTTTTCCCCTGCGGAATAGACAGGCAAAATTGCCAGTAGATCTGAATCGTAAAACGAACGTGCAAAATCATTAAACAAAGCTTTTGTTCTGGTATATCTATGGGGTTGAAAAGCCACAACCTTACGTTTCTCCGGCCAGCATCTGTTGAGAGCATCGAGGGTCGTTTTTATTTCTGTGGGGTGATGTCCATAGTCATCCACAAAAGTAATTCCATTTATCTCCATTTTTATTTCCAGCCGGCGCTGAACCCCCTCTATGGTTTCCAGAGAATCTTGAATCACCTTAAAGGGAATATTTAATTCGATTCCCGTGGCAATGCTTGCCATTGCATTATACACATTATGTAATCCCGGAAGATTCAACAGAATATCACCAAGCCTCTGATTTTTAAAATAAACGGAAAATCTTGTTTTCAGGCCTTCAACTTTTACATTCCTGGCCTGAAAATCGGCCTGGCTGGTGAGGCCGTAAGTTATGAACCGTTTTTTTATCCTTGGAATTATATCCTGTACAGGTTCATCATCTAAGCAGAGAACTGCAACTCCATAAAATGGTATTCTGTCAATAAAGCTTACAAAAATATCTTTTATGGCGCTAAAATCATTGTAAAAATCCAGATGTTCCCTGTCTATATTGGTTACTATGGCAATGGCTGGTGAATATTTAAGAAAAGAGCCATCACTCTCATCAGCTTCAGCCACAATAAAATCACCCTTTCCCAAAATAGCATTGGAGCCTGCACTTTTAAGCTTCCCCCCTATAACCACTGTCGGGTCATATCCTGCCTTATCCAAAACAGATGCAATGATCGATGTGGTTGAGGTCTTCCCATGGGCCCCTGCAACAGCAATACTATACTTTTTCAGGCGCATAAGTTCCGCCAGCATTTCAGCCCGTGGTATCACAGGAATCGATGCCTGCCTGGCAGCAATAACTTCAGGATTATCATCCTTAACCGCAGAGGAGATCACCACAACATCCACTTCCTGGATATTCCCCTTATCATGCCCTTTAAAAATTGTTCCACCAAGGGTTTGAAGACGCCGGGTGATGGAAGAGAGCATAAGATCCGAGCCTGATACTTCATAGCCAAGATTAAGCAGAAGCTCGGCTATCCCGCTCATGCCTATTCCCCCTATCCCGATAAAATATATATGATATTTTTTTGAATACATTATTTTTTTTCCATATTTCTGGCCTCTGCCGGCAAACAGGAGTCAAAAATCAAATCATAACAATCATCAACAATCTGCCGTGCGGCATGGGGCATTCCAAGATTCCCTGCATTTGCTCCCATTTTCGCAAGAAGGCCGGGGTTCGAGGCATAATATTCGATCTTCTCAGCCAGCAGTTTTCCTGTTATATCTTTTTCCAGAATCATTTCACCCCCCCCCTGCTCTACAACAGAGGCTGCGTTTAAAGCCTGATGGTCATCCGCTGCAAAGGGAAAAGGAATAAATATAGCAGGTTTGCCCAGTGCCGTGATTTCTGCCACGGTTGATGCCCCTGCCCTGCAAATAATAAGATCAGCCTTTTCATACTGCTGCCGCATGTCATGGAAAAATGATTCCACCACCCCAGAAAGTCCGTGGGACCGATAAAGCTCCCTTAGCCGGTTTTTATCTTTTTCTCCTGCCTGATGAACAAAGTGATAGTCCTCAATATTTTTCAAATGTTCCATTGCTTCGGCCACAGCCTTGTTAACAGCATGGGCACCCTGGCTCCCCCCTGTGATAAAAAGATTAAACCGGGAATTTTTTCGCTCTTTTTCTTTTTGCAGTACATTTTTTATGTTTTTTTTCAGGTCTCCCCTTATGGGATTTCCTGTGAAAATAATTTTTTCTGAATCTTTTTTAAACTTTGTATTTTTAAATGAAACATATACACGGGACGCAAAACCAAAAAGAATACGGTTAGTAATGCCAGGGAGAGCATTTTGTTCGCATAAAACTATTTTTATACCAAGGAGCATGGCTGCCAGAGCAACAGGTCCAGATGAATAACTTCCCATACCCATGACAATATCCGGTTTAAACTCTTTAAGGATTTTAATTGATTGAAATATCCCCACAGGAATTTTCAATGCCGAGCTCAACTGTTTTATTAATCCCCGTCCCTTTATCCCTTCAACTGTTATGGACTTTAACCTGAACCCGGCTTTGGATAAAGTTGAAGTTTCAAACCTGTTTCCCGTACTTACAAAAAGTATTCTTGTCTTAAAATTCTTTTTTAAAAATTCCTGCGCCAAGGCGATTCCCGGAAAAAGGTGTCCCCCTGTTCCGCCTCCAGCCATGAGAATGCCCAGGGCTGGAGATGCACCTGTTGTCCTCCCCTCTTTTTTCATTTTTTACTCGACCTTCCTATGTTCATCAGTATTCCCATGGATGCCATAAAAATCAACAGGGATGTCCCGCCATAACTAAGAAAAGGGAGGGTGAGCCCTTTAGTGGGGAGAACACCCATTGTAACCCCCATATTTGTAAAAGCCTGCAAACCAATTGAAGCTGTAATACCTATGGCCAGTAATGAGCCGAACAGATCCGGCGCATTATTTGAAATCATGAGCCCTTTCCATAAAATAAAGCTGTAAATAATAATAATTAAGAGAACACCACATAACCCCAGTTCTTCTCCTATGATTGAAAATATAAAATCGGTATGGGGTTCCGGAAGATAAAACAGTTTTTGCAAACTTTTTCCCACACCCGCACCCCACACACCTCCTGAGTCAAAGGCTATAAGGGATTGAATAATGTGATGCCCCCCATCCTGTTTATATTTCCATGGATCAATAAAGGCCAGAAACCGCCTTAGCCTGTAGTTGGAAAAAAATATAAAGCAAAAAGCAGCAGGGGGTATAAATGCAAAAAAAAATGATAAATGTAAAAAACAGACCCTTCCGGCAAAAAGGATAACCAGTGTGACCACCCATAACATGGCAGCTCCACCGAAATCAGGCTGAAACATTATCAACCCGGTGAATATGCCAAGGAGTAAAAAATGTGGTAAAAGGCCCCGGGAAAAAGTCTTTATAATATTCTGTTTTTTATCCAGTGAATAGGCCAAAAAAATTATCATGGCAAAACGGGCAAATTCCGATGGCTGAAATGACTGGCCGAAAATATAAAGCCAGCGCCTGGCCCCCCCTGCGGAATATCCCAGGGGGGTAAAGACCAGAATAAGCAGGACAATGGATAATATGAGCAGAGGATAGGCTAAACGTTGATAATATCTGTAGGGGAAATGTGCACAAAAAAACATCCCCGCCAAACCGATTAATGCGTAAACAGCCTGCCTTTGCACAAAAAAATATTCCCCTTTAAATCTTTCCAGTGCCAGTGCGGAACTTGCGCTGTAAATCATTATAATACCTGTCCCCACAAGAAAAATAACAGGAAAAATAAGTTTAAAATCATATCTGAAAAAATTTAATTTTTGATTATTACCCTTAGTTACAGTCCCCATGGTCAGCCTCGGTTCTCAATTTTCAAAACAGCTTTTTTAAACTGCTCCCCCCTGTGGGTATAACTTTCAAACATATCAAAGCTTGAACATGCCGGCGAAAGCAGTATGATGTCTCCAGAGTCTGCGCATGCGTAAGCAGAGGCCACCGCAGTCTCCATGGAAGAGACAGATTGTATGGCAATGGTATTTTCAAAGGCAGAGCGTATTTTCTCCTTTGCCTCACCCATTACTATCACTTCCTTAATTGGTTTGCCTTTGTAGCACAGTAATTCCTCGTACCCTCCCCCTTTATCCCTGCCCCCCATGATGAGTACAACCGGCTCGTCAAACGCCTGAAGGGCTCTTTTAACTGCATCAACATTGGTTGCCTTGGAATCATCAAAAAACGAGATATTATTTATGACTGCAACATGTTCCAGCCTGTGGGGAAGGCCTTTGAAATTATTCAAAGCCGATTGAATACCTTTTAATGTTCCATTTACCGCCATTGCAGCCATGGCAGCAGCCATGGCATTTTCCATATTGTGCCTTCCTATTAAATGATACCCTGAAAAATCGATTTTATTTTTCATGTTATTATCAAAGAAATTTTCCTGGCCCCCATCTCCCCCGGAATTATTAATCGAGGTATAAAAGAACTTTTTTTTGGGTTTAATCCCTTTGGCGAGCTGTTTTACATATGGATCAGAGCCGTTTAGTATGGCAACGTCTTCTTTTGTCTGATTTTTAAATATTCGACCCTTGGATTCGGCGTAGCTTGCCATATCCGTATATCTGTCCAGATGGTCTTCCGAAACATTTAGCAAAAGGCTTACCACTGGCCGGAACTCATCGATTGTATCGAGCTGAAAACTGCTTAATTCCGCTACAATTATATCTGCCTTTTCTCCCCGGGAGACATACTCCATAAGGGGCGTTCCTATATTTCCACCCACAAAAACCTTGAAGCCTGAATTTTTCAGCATTTGCCCAAGAAGGGTAGTGGTGGTGGTTTTACCATTAGTGCCGGTTATTCCAATAATCGGTTCTTTAATAAATCTGGATGCAAGTTCAATTTCACCCCACACAGGTATGTTTTTTTCTTCGGCCCTTTTAATCTGGGGAATTGTTGATGGTACTCCAGGGCTTAAAATTATCAGATCCGCATTTTCAAAGGTTTCCATCCTGTGGCAGCCCGGCTCTGTTTTAATACCTGCCCCGCGCAGCCTTGAAAGACAGGGGCCCAGCTCTTTTTCCGGCGCCATATCAGTAATTGTAATATCCGCGCCTGTTTTCTTTAAAAACATGGCACAGGCCGTACCTGAAACACCCATTCCAACAACCAGAATTTTTTTATCTTTTAAATTCATATTAATTTAAATTGTAAATAGTTACGTAACTGTTCATGATAGTTCCAGACGTGCTTCAGGTATGCATATTAACTGATATAGTTAGGAACGAGGACGAAATAACTTGGTATTTTAAGCGTCGATCCATCCTGCCTGA
>CAZNFB010000192.1:0-5383 GCA_964572105.1 uncultured Desulfobacteraceae bacterium | reverse complement strand
AAATTTTGTTTACTGAGAAAAGATACTGTTCATTCATCCTTATTATATGAAAATGATAAATTATGAATTAAGGAATTCTACTAATTTATAAAATGCCATTAAACGCTATCTCATTTTCATATTTTGTTGTGCCCGATAGGGCATGCCGGTTTATATAGACTGTTAGATAATAACCCGATTTTAAAATTTAACACTTTGGTCAGAGGAGGAAGGCGTATTATAATACGCTGACAGCCTATAGCGAAGTGAAATTATTTAACGATCTATGGATAAGATTATATGAAAAAAAAATGGCACATACACACCCCTGACAGGGAATCTGTTAAAGCTATATCCAGCGCTTTGAAGTGCAGCCCCTTAACCGCCTCTGTTTTAGTAAACAGAAAAATAAATTCCGTTGATTGCGCCAGAGCTTTTTTAAATCCGTCTCTCAAAGACCTGAGACCTCCTTTTTCTTTTATGGATATGGAGGTTGCAGTGCGCAGGATATATAAGGCCATTATCTCCTCAGAAAAAATTCTAATTTTAGGAGATTATGATGCTGACGGAATAACTGCAACAGCAGTACTTGTTGAATTTTTCAATTACATTAAAGCAGATGTATCATATTATATTCCCCACCGAATAAAGGAAGGGTATGGCCTTAAACCAGAGCATATTACAAATTATATGGTGCCGGGCAATGTGGATCTTATCATAACAGTAGACTGCGGCTCAAGCAATCATAAGAGCGTTAAAATTGCACAGGAAGCTAATATTGATGTGATCATAACAGATCACCATAATATATCCCCCCCTTTTCCAGAGGCTGTTGCTGTTATTAACCCCAAACGGACAGATTGCACTTCGGATTTAAATGATCTTGCAGGGGTTGGAGTGGCATTTTATCTTGTTATATCTTTGCGTAAATATTTACGTGATAAAAATTTCTGGCTGCATAAATCTGAACCAAATCTTAAAAACATGTGTGACCTGGTGGCTCTGGGAACCGTGGCAGACATGGTTCCTGTTCGTGATGAAAATCGCATATTTGTAAAAACCGGATTAGATGTCATGGGATCTACGCCCAGGCCCGGCATTGATGCGTTAATGAAAGTCTCAGGAGTAGAAAAATCCGAAGTAAGTGCTGGTGATATAGCATTTAAATTAGCTCCACGGTTAAATGCGGCGGGGAGAATAGATCACGCCAAAACTGCAGTGGAGCTTTTATTGACAAAAGATAAAAAGTCTGCCATTCGAATAGCCTCATTATTACATGAAATGAATGAAACAAGAAAGGGTATTGAAGGGGAGATTATTGCGGAAATAGAGGAGTTTTTAAAAGAAAATCCGGGAATCCTGGAACAAAAAGCCCTTGTTCTTTCCGATTCTTTTTCAAAAAACGGCTGGCATGAAGGGGTTCTTGGAATAGTTGCTTCAACTTTTGTTAAAAAATATTTTCGCCCGGTCATACTTATTTCAGTAAAAAACGGCATTGGAAAAGGTTCGGGAAGGAGTATTCCGGCAGTTGATCTTTATAATATTATTTCAGAATGTTCCATGGATCTTGAAAGTTTTGGCGGGCATAAAATGGCCGCCGGGCTTACAATAAAAGAGAACAGGATTAAACCGTTTCAGGAAAAAATTGAAAAAACCCTTTGTAAAATCAGTAAACCAGAACATTTTATCCCCATGTTATTTATAGACTGCCTTCTTGATTTTGATAATATTTCAGAAAATTTAATCAATGAACTGAAAATCCTTGAGCCCCATGGTCTCTCCAATGAGGAGCCTCTTTTTATGGCCGCCGATGTAAGAGCTTTCTCTTCTAAAATTGTGGGTGAAAAACATAGAAAAATGCTTTTAAAGCAGTTTGGTTCAAATAAAAACAGGTTGTATAATGCAATTAATTTTAATATAGACCTGTCAAAGTCCTCTGCTGAACGATTTGATCAAATTGCCTACAAGCTCCAGTGGAACCGTTGGAACGGCACAAAAACAGTACAATTAATTGTAGAGGAAACGTAACTTGCAGCCGGCTTGGCTGTAATTTTAGCAATACACTGATGGCCAAAGTTGGAACCAACCCCTCACAGCCTTCTTAGATATACTTTGGAAGGTATATATACAGGGGGTAAGTTGTTTGTACCTATGGATTGTCAGAGAATAATGTCTATAGATTTTAATATGTTGCGGTCTTTCCCTGCTATCATATTAATGTGATTCTTATCCATACCTATTAAAAATTTATAAAACCAATAAGACTAATAAGAATAGAGCAAATATTATGCCTAAAAATTTTAGACCAAGCAATAGAGAATCGACTATCATATCAAAAATTGAATCATCAAAAGAATTTGCCAGACGAAAAGTCATAGCTGGCATACGGGAATGCAAAGAACCTCTTGCCAATTCCATTGCAACCAAACTTATTGAAACTCGTCTGGTTGAAACGGGAAATAAAAATATGCTTGAGGAGCAGATAGGGCAAGCCCTTAACAAACTCTGCCTTGCTGATGATTTCGAGGTTGATTATCAGATATCGCCATTTAGAAAACTTATACCAAACCCCCATGTTGTTTCCCTTTATCTCACCGCTTTTGTCGTGGAACAGCTGATAAACCATAGGGAGATTGTAGATATTTTCGGTACAGACAAAGATATTTATAATACAATTAATCATGCGGTTGTAAAATTTTTGCCTGAATAATGCGCCCTTCCTTTTACCCTAGATTCGTAAATGGCCCTTTTGGTGACCCAGGGCTGTTTATCCCTTTTTTGTTTGAAAGACGGGCATTTTTCATGGATCTCGGAGATATAAGCTCGATCTCTCCCCGTGATCTGCTTAAAGTGACCCATGTCTTTATTACCCATACCCACATGGATCACTTTGTCGGGATTGATAAACTTATCCGTATTTTTCTTGGGCGTGATAAAAAATTGTTCACCTATGGTCCCAGGGGCTTTTTAAAAAATATCGAAGGTAAACTGGCCGGGTATTCATGGAATCTGACCAAAGAGTATAAAACCAATTTTACCCTTCAGGCAACAGAGGTTTGCGAACAAAAGGTTATTACAAAAACCTTTATATGCAAAAAAGGCTTTATCCCTGAAAGGAAAGACCCTGTTACTGACCCTTTTAATGGTATTTTGTTAAAAGAGCCGGGGCTGGTTGTTCATACAAAGATTCTTGATCATATAATTCCATGCCTTGGTTTTTCTTTTACAGAAAGATTTCATGTTAATATTATAAAAAATTCTCTGGAGGATCTTGGACTTAAAGCAGGACCATGGGTAAGAATATTTAAACAGGCCTTGTTTAATAATGCGCCTCCGGATTCGGAGATAAATATCCTTTTGAAAAATAATGAAAAAAAAATTTTTTTATTAAAAGATCTCACCGGTAAAATCGCACATATAACCAGGGGACAAAAAATTACATATGTATCAGATGTTATTTGTAGTGAACCCAATGTAAAAAAAATCGTTGAGCTTGCAAAAGATTCTGACCAGCTTTTCATAGAAGCTGCTTTTCTTGAAAAAGATAAAGATATAGCTAAAAAAAAATATCATCTAACTGCAAGGCAGGCTGGATGTATAGCAAATATGGCATGCGTAAAACAATTTTCGGTTTTTCATTTTTCACCAAGATACAGAGGAATGGAGCACCTTTTATACGAGGAGGCGCAAGGGGCATATGCCAAAGGGGATGTTATATAGACCGTCACATAAATAATTTTACAAAATTAAACAAAATAAAACGGATCTTTTTCAAGCACCATTTCTTCTACCTTAACATGGGTCCCTGTGTTAAAGAGAAATTTTCTTAGTTTACAGGCCAGTTCTTTAACCATGATATGCTCCGAGTTAAAATGGCCAATATCAATGAGGCCAAGATTAGCGGCTTCTGCGGTTCTGGCATCATGGTATTTAAAATCTCCACTTATATACACTTCTGCCCCGGATTTTAAAAAACTATCCATTAAGCCGGCTCCACTCCCTGTGCATAGTGCTACTTTTTTTATGGTAAGGTCTGGTTTGCCGGCAAGTTTTATAGAATTAATATTTAATTTTTTTTTCAAGTCCGTGGCAAACAAAGATAGACTGGTTTTATCTGCCAGTTCCCCCACCCGCCCTATTCCCTGGATTGGTATAATCTCATCTGGCGGTGATGCCAGGGGATATACATCGTATGCCATTGTTTCATAGGGATGGCTTTTCCCCACATGCGTTATTACTTTTTCAAGGTCTTTTTTTTGCACGATAGTCTCTATTCTTACTTCGTCCACATGGGATAACTTATCAGAAGCACCATGAAAAGGGTGCGCTAAGGAACCGGGCTTAAATGTACCTTTGCCGGTATTTCTAAAGGAACAGCATGTATAGTTTCCTATTTTTCCCGCCGCAGCTTCGAGTTTTTGATCAAGAAGAGCCTCTAATACAAAATCTTCATGGGTGCAGGGAACATATATCACCACCTTGCAAAATTGCGGCTCCAGAGATTCCCCTAAAACTTTAATATTTTCAAGCCCTATTTTACATGCAAGCATATCATTTAATCCACCAGATACGCTATCCAGATTAGTATGTGCTGAATATATGGCTATTTTATGATGGAGAGCCATTTCTATGACACCACCGATTGGGGTGGATAGATTTATAGATTTCAGCGGGCTGAATATTAATGGGTGATGCGTAATTAAAATATCTATTTTTTTTGCAAAAGCGGCTTTAACAACCTCAGGGAGGGGGTCCAATGAGATCCCTATTTTTTTTACAGGCCAGGTTGTATCCCCAACCTGGAGTCCTGAATTATCCCATTTTTCAGCTAATCCAGACGGGGCAATAGCTTCCATGGCCAATATAATATCAGCGACTGTTGTATTATTCATAATAACCATAATTTGATGATTCCCCTATATCTTTTTTACCATGGACAGGCACAGAAACTATTTTAACGCTGTTGGACAGCAAGTAATGGCTATCCCGCACTCGAACAATTTGCCAATTACCTTGCTTGAATATTTTTATAATTTCTTTACCGTTCATGTTTATAATATAATGTATCAAAAAAGATATAGCGTCAAGGTTGTTTCGAAACTCGGAAATAAAATGCTTAAAATGCAGAAGGAATGGTGAAGGAGCTTATTAGCTGAAAACCTCGGTAATGGATTGAGGCTTTTCAATGTATGCGGTTGTTGGATATTATAATCTTCATGGTTGAAAATAGTCTAACTCAGTGTTACATTATATCTTACAATTTATTAAGGATTAACATCTTATCTATTTGTTTTTGTGGCTAATATAAGTTACATTTTTATGATCATATTAAGGGTTAATTTATGAAAAGTTTTATGACATTTAAGTCCGGCAAATTTTATTTTAGCGAAAAATATGACTCCCT
>CAZNFB010000191.1:3482-5447 GCA_964572105.1 uncultured Desulfobacteraceae bacterium | reverse complement strand
TTACAGATTTTTCATCTCTTTTTTAATAAGTCCGCTGATAAAATCATCAGGGAGAAGTATGGCATCTTTTGTTATAAAAAATAGATTTTTTTCAGTCTTATCACGGATAAGCATGAGCCCGCGTTTAAAATCGATGGTAATTTTATCTAACAGTTCCTCGGATGTTGCAGAAGATTCAACAACCTGTTGCACAAGGTAATCAATGGCATCTTCTTCAAGAACAATATTGATATTATGGGAGCTTAGAAAAGATAGTTCTAATTTTTTTGCATCATCGTAAAATCCCTTTACCTGCTTTACAGCGTTGTCCACATCGGTTATCTGCCGTGTATAATAAGAGGCGATATTATTGATTTGCGTTGGGGTTAAGGGAATATCATATTTTTTTAAAAATATTTTTCTGTTTGCTTCAATATATTCTTTTACCGCTTTTTTTTCATAATGGACAAGGTCCTGAAAAGTTGCATCAACGCTTGATGGGTCATCTCCCCTCTCAATGTTTGCAAGGGTATCTTCAGGATGCTGTACAGCAGTCAGGGTTGCTGCAATTTTTTTAATATCCAGGGACGGAAGCCTCTTTTCAAACAGGAGAAGGGCTTTTTCAACAGTGCTCACAAGTCCCCTTGCGCCTGTATTTTCTTTAAAAGCCTGTTGTGCAAGGTGACAAAGAAGCTCTTTTTCAAATTTTATAGTTATGCCATATGAGCCAAAATCAATTTTTTTGCCAAGGATAATCGGGTTGTTGGGATTTTTAAGAATTTGATAAAGGTCTTGTTCGGTCAGTTTTTCAAAAATTGCAGTCACAGGGAGCCTGCCGACAAATTCTGATTCAAAGCCAAATTCAACTAAATCTTCCGATTTTACATGCTGCAAAAAATTTATTTCGTCTTTTGCTTTTTTGATTTCTGCACCAAAACCTATTTTCTTGTTTTTTATCCGTTTTTTCGTTATTGAAGATAGCCCGTTAAAAGCTCCGCTCATAATAAAAAGAATATTTTTAGTGTTAATTGTACGTTTTTCACGTTTTCCTGTTTTGCGGAAGTTTTCAATCTCCTGGAGCATGGAGATGGGGTCATGGGGAACCTTCAGGTCAATATTAGTATCTTCCATGGGCTTTAAAAGGGCGCGCTGAACCCCTGTACGGGAAATATCTGCACCAATAAGATTATTTCCGGAAGCAATTTTATCAATTTCATCAATATAGATAATACCGTACTGGGCAAGTTCAATGTTATCATCTGCGTCCCTTACAAGGTCCCTGATCAGATCTTCGACATCTCCCCCAACATAGCCGGTTTCGCTAAATTTTGTAGCATCACCCTTAACAAAGGGGACACCGATTTTTTTAGCGATAAGTTTTATCATATATGTTTTGCCGACTCCTGTGGGGCCGATCATTAAAATATTATTTTTAATTCCCCCCACCATGTTATTCGATTTTTCAGGGGCATTCTGCATCCACTTAACCCGATTAAAATGTGTGCAGATTTTTGTGGCCAGAATAGCTTTTGCCATATCCTGTTTTACAATATACTGATCAAGGTGGGCCACCAACTCCTCAGGGATTAAATTAAAAACAAAGGGTTTGGGGGGTTCAGCAGCTTTGCCGGTTTTGTCGGCAGGATCTGCCTGGGCCATAATTGACGGAGAGATGACTTTTATATTCCCACCAAATTTTTTTGATAAAAACTCACCTATCTCTTTTTCAATTTCCGCAGGGTTTGGTATTTTTTCATTAATTTCTATCATAATCTAAATTTATAATCCTTTGTAAGTGAAAAAGCAAGAACAAGGAGTTGAGCCATAACAAAATTTGAAAACCTCTGAAATTCGCTCTGCTCAAACAACCAGAGTCTTTTAAAGTTCGACGAAGATCAGGTCTTACACCTGATGAGAAAAGTTAGAACCAACCCCGATTTTTGCACATTTCCTTATTGTGCAGGGTCTATTATATATGATATAATA
>CAZNFB010000191.1:0-3382 GCA_964572105.1 uncultured Desulfobacteraceae bacterium | reverse complement strand
GAAAAACTCGAGATTGCAATTCATTATGGTGCTGATGCTGTTTATCTTGCGGGAAAAGATTTTAGTTTAAGAAATCTTTCAGATAATTTCACAATCGATGAACTGAAGACGGCTGTCACCTTTGCCCACGCCAGGGGGGTCAAGGTTTATGTTGCCTGTAATGTTTTTGCCAGAAATCCTGATTTAAATGGAATAAAAGAGTTCCTTCATAACCTGGCGGAGATATCCCCGGATGCGGTTATTATTGCAGATCCTGGTGTTTTTCTTTGTGCGAGGGATATTATTCCGCAAATTCCTGTACATTTAAGTACCCAGGCTAATACAACCAATGCTGCCACGGTTTTATTCTGGGAGAATCTCGGTGCCAAAAGGGTAAATGTGGCAAGGGAACTTTCTTTAAAAGAGATAAAGCAGATTGCAGGGGAGAGCCATATATCCCTGGAAGCATTTGTGCATGGGGCAATCTGTATCTCTTATTCCGGAAGATGTCTCTTAAGCAGTTTCATGTCAGGGAGGGACAGTAACCAGGGGCGCTGTTCCCACCCATGCAGGTGGAAATATTCTCTGGTTGAAGATCTGAGGCCCGGTGAGTATTTGCCCATATCTGAAGACAGCAGGGGATCTTATATATTTAATTCCCATGACCTGTGCATGATTGAGCATGTTGATAAGATGATTGATGCAGGAGTAACATCTCTTAAGATTGAAGGGAGGATGAAGGGTATAAATTATCTGGCATCAACGGTGAAAGTCTACAGGGAAGCAATAGATTTATATTATGAAAATCCTGATAACTACTCTGCAAAACAGGACTGGATAAATGAACTTGCAATCATAAATAACAGAGGCTACTGTACAGGATTTTATCTTAACAATCCTGATCATGCATCATATGATTATGCAGATACTGATACCTTCACCACAAAACTTTTTGTGGCTAAAGTAATAGAACCAAAAGGGGATAACCAGGTTTTAGTCGATGTCCGAAATAAAATTTTTAAAGGGGATATAATCGAAGTCCTCACAAAAAAAGGGCCTGGAAGAGATGACAAAATATATGGAATTACAGACGACAATGGTCTTTCCCTCCCTTTTGCCCAGCCAGGCAGCAGGGTAACCCTTGAACTTGCGCAGACCTGTTTTAAAAATGAATTAATGAGAAAAAGTATAAAAGATGGGTGAACATGAGTTTTTCACAGAACGAATTTGTGGACAAGAAACATGTATGTATTTTCCTGCGATAAAATTTCATATACCCTGATACTCTGCACTGCAAAATATTTTTATTTTAAACGGGTAAATTTTCCCCTCTCCCGGCCATCGGAATATATAGGGTTTGCCCATGGCAACTGCTTGTTAATACATCATTTAAGCCTTCCTGTTACCGGCTTGAAAATCGGTGTCAAATAAATACTTCGTGCATTCATAAAAAATATTAATATCTCTGGTGCCATAATTGCGTTGTATGTAACTTTTTTGGCAACTATTCAGCCAATATGTACTGCGTATCTTAAATCAGCGGCGCTGAATAGTTACGTTTTTTGTAACCAATGAGTGTATTCCTACTGGTCTGGATATAGGCATCATTAAGCAGCCAAGTACTTAAATGCTTATAATTATTTGAATCTATAAGAAAAAATAGTATTTTTTGTTCAGATCAAGGGAGTCGAAAAATATGGCGAAAGCATGGAGAAAAAATGGAACAAAAAAAAATGATTGTGCGGGTATTAGGAAGTTTGATTTTGTTTTTATTAACCGCGACTTATTCCTATGCTGATTTTTATCTGACATGGAATGCTGTAGCCGGTGATGTTACCGGCTATAAAATCTATTATGGTGAAACAATTGGAGATTATACAAATTGTAAAAATGCTGGAAATGTAACTAAATATTATTTAGATGCCCTCGGGCTGGATGAGAATGAAACCTATTATTTTGTGATAAGGGCCTATAATGACTATGGAGAAAGTACAGATTCCAATTACATAAAATTTGATACGCCATTATTGATAGATAGTATTCCCCCTGAAATAAATATTACATCTCAAGCAATAGGTTACATATCTGAAACAGAGGAATCAACCTTGAGCCTGCTGGGCATTTCTTCAGACAATGTGGGTGTAACACTGGTTACATGGGCAAGTTCCATTGGCGAAAGCGGAACAGCTGCTGGAATAAATAATTGGTCAATTTCAGATATTCCACTGGCTGAAGGTGAAAATATTATTTCTGTTCAGGCTGAAGATAACGCTGGTAATGAAAGCATGCAGACAGTGTTGATAAACCATGAGCCATTACCGCCGGGTTATCCCCTGCCGGCCATGGAAACTGGTGAAGTGAATATTGATCATATTTCCAGGAGAGTTTTTTTTACTAAATCCTTTTATGATCCGATTGTTATTGCCAAGCCATTAAGCTTGAATAATTCTGATCCTGCTGTAATATCTGATCCTGCTGTAATAAGAGTGAGTAATGTTGATATATCAGGTTTTGATATTTCAATTCAGGAGTGGGATTATCTTGACGGAATCCACCCCACAGAGACTGTCGGGTATTTTGTAATTGAACGTGGAAGTTATTCCTTGGAAGATGGCACACGCTTTGAGGCCGGAAGCTTTTCAACTGGTAGAACCAAATTATTTAAAACGGTTTTGTTTAATCAATCTTTTAATGATCCACCGGTTGTTATAACATCAATATCCACTGTTAATGAAGAAGATGCTGTTTCAAGCCGGGTCAAAAAAGTCACTATCCAGGGTTTTAAATTTCGTATGCAGGAACAGGAATCAAAAGATAAAGCGAGAGAAGGTCATATCACAGAAACAATATCCTATATAGCGTGGGAACCTTCCCTGGGATCAGTTGATGGTTTGACCTTTGAGGTTGGGAAAACTGATGATCTGGTAACTCGAAAACCTTACAAAATTTCCTTTAATCAGAGCTTTGCTGATGATGCGCCGGTATTCATAGCAGATATGCAAACAGCGGATGGGATAGATGCCTGTAATGTTCGCTGGAAAAACAAAACCGAGAGTAATGTTGATGTGCTGATTGATGAAGAAAAATCCTTGGACAGAGAAGTCACACATACCTCTGAAGTGGTGGGGTATATGTTGTTTGCAGATCAGCAATGATGGGTCATTTTTTAACGCCTTATAACCCTGCAGCGTTATTTAGTACCTTACTCCTGAACTTTTGTCATAAAAACAAGAAAATTATAATGAAAATTCAGCTACAAATATTGTAGATGATAAATACAATGAGTTTGGCTGGGGTAGGGGCAGAATCCATTTCTGCCCTGTATCTTTGGCGGATATGGAATCCGCCCCTACTAATAATTTTGATTTACCTTTGTTTTCCATTGCGACACGCCTTGACTTGG
>CAZNFB010000190.1:0-5447 GCA_964572105.1 uncultured Desulfobacteraceae bacterium | reverse complement strand
GGGCCAAAATCCTGCGCTATTTCTGCTCAACTTATTTCATCTCCGTTCCTTAACAATTTGCAGGAGGAACAGTGGGTAAAGGAATTTTTATTACAGGTACAGATACAGGAGTAGGCAAAACAGTAGTGGCGGCGGGGCTGGCAGGCGCCTTAAAAGCCAGGGGAATTAATGTGGGAGTTATGAAACCGGTGGCAACAGGGGCTGTCTGGAACAAAGGGCGACTTGTATCGGATGATGTCCGGTTTTTATTAAATGCGATTGGCGGTGATGATGATCTTGACCTGGTGTGCCCTGTAAATATTGAACTTCCGGCTGCCCCTTATTCAGCTCAGCTTATTGATAAGATTAATATTAATACTGACAAAATCCTCCATGCTTTTCTTGAATTGAGCAGAAAACATGATTTTGTTGTGGTTGAAGGGATAGGGGGACTCCTTGTTCCCATAAAAGAGGATTATTTTGTAGCTGATATGATAAACGAACTGGAACTTCCAGCTGTCCTGGTGGCAAGGCCGGATATCGGTACCATAAATCATTCACTTTTAACTGTAAATGAGGCAAAAAACAGGGGGATAGATATCAGGGGTTTTATAATAAACGGCTTTGATGCTGCAAAGGGAGGAAAAGTGGAAAAAATAAATCCTGAAATAATAGAGACCCTCTCCGGGGTTCCCCTTCTCGGGATACTCCCCTTTGATCCTGATCTGAATGAAACCGGTTCTAATTTTGGAAATATTGTGGGGCTGGCGCAAAAGCATATTAATATGGAGAAAATATATGATAAATATTAAAATTATAAAAGACCACTTCAGCCTTAAGTTTATCTTTACGGCTCTATGCTTTATGGGAATACTTTTTATTTCGCCCCCCCCTGTTAATGCTAAGTCTGGGGATAAACTTGTTGTATTTCATGCTGGGTCCCTTGCTGTCCCTTTTAGAGCTTTAAAACAGGCTTTTAATAAAATTTATCCTGATCTGCAAATACAGCTTGAGGCGGCGGGTTCCAGAACCTGTGCCCGAAAAATCACTGATCTTGATCGGCCCTGTGATGTTATGGCATCTGCTGATTATTCTGTAATAGAAAACCTCCTCATACCTGAATATGCGGACTGGAACATTTCATTTGCCACCAACGAAATGGCAATTATGTACATGCCTGATTCCCCTTACAGTAAAAAGATAAATAAAGACAACTGGTACAAAATTCTTTTGAAAAAGGATGTGGAATACGGGCACTCTGATCCGAATTCCGATCCATGCGGTTACCGCACCCTCCTCACATGGCAGCTTGCAGAAAAATATTACCAGACTCCCGGTTTAAACAGGGATCTTTTAAAGGGATGTCCCATGAGAAACGTAAGACCCAAGGAGACAGATCTCATAGGAATGCTTGAAGCAGGTCAAATCGATTATCTTTTTATCTACAGATCTGTATGTGAGCAGCACAAAATGCCATTTGTTTTACTCCCTGAAAATATTAGTCTCAAATCTGTGGCGCACCAGTCGTTTTATAAATCAGCAATGGTCAGAATAACCGGCAAAAAACCTGGAGAATTTATTAAAAAAACAGGCAAACCAATGGTTTACGGTATAACCATGCCAAAATCTGCCCCAAATCCCGGTGCTGCAGTCAAATTTATCAGCTTCGTAGTTGGTAAAAAGGGACAGGAGATCATGAAAAAAAACGGGCAGCCCCCCATAGCACCGCCAAAAGCAACGGGAAACCTTGATAAACTTCCTGTTCCCCTGGCCAAATTAGTGGGTATTAATTAATAATCATGTTAGCTTCCGGATCGAAAAGTTTTAAGGTGGTATTCTCTTCCCTTGGTATTATCCTTGTTATTCTGGTGGCTTTACCCATGGTCAGAATGATTATGAGTGCAGATCCTGAAATCATGCGTACAACCATAACTGATCAGGAAGTTATGGCTTCCATATTTCTCACACTTGGAGCCGCTTTTTGGGCCACTATTTTCTGCTCTATTTTGGGAATTCCCCTGGCATATATTCTTGCCCGGAGTAATTTTCCGGGTAAAAGTCTTGTGGAAGGTTTGGTTGATCTTCCCATAATGATTCCCCATACAGCTGCTGGAATCGCCCTTTTAATGGTTTACGGCCGAAATTTTTTTGTGGGTAAGGCCTTTGGAAAGATAGGGATAAGTTTTGTGGGTACCGGTGTGGGTATCAGTCTGGCCATGGCCTATGTCTCCCTGCCCTTTCTTGTAAATGCTGCAAAAGATGGTTTTCTGGCTGTGGATACCAAGCTGGAACATGTGGCCAGAACCTTGGGGGCATCTCCATGGCAGGTTTTTTTCAGAGTGACCCTTCCCCTTGCGTGGCGCCCTATTTTATCGGGGGGAATTATGATGTGGGCACGGGGGATTTCCGAATTCGGGGCTGTGGTTATCCTGGCTTATCATCCCATGGTTGCTCCTGTTCTTATATGGGAGCGGTTTCAGGCTTACGGCCTGAAATACGCAAGACCCGTGGCAGTTCTTCTTATTATCCTCTGCCTTTTAATATTTGCCTCTCTCAGATGGGTGTCAGAAGCAAAAAAGGAGGCTTAATTGCTCCTGCTGGATAATATATCGGTGAGGCTTGGAAATTTTGCCATCAGCAATCTTTCCATGGATGTAAAAAATGGAGAATATCTGGTAATACTCGGCCCCACCGGTACGGGAAAAACTGTTCTTCTGGAGACAATTGCCGGCCTCCATGGGCTTTCTTCAGGCTCAATTTTTTTAAATAACAAAGATGTAACAAATCTTCCCCCTGAAAAACGTCATCTGGGAATGGTCTATCAGGACTATGCCCTTTTCCCCCACCTTACTGTTTATGGAAATATAGCATTTGGCTTAAAGTTAATGGGTAAAACAGCCAAAGAGATTGAGAGTATTGTTGCAAAAACAGTAAAACTGCTTGGAATCGGGTCCATATTAAAACGGAGACCCAGGTACCTGTCAGGGGGGGAGCGTCAACGGACTGCCCTTGCCAGGGCCCTTGTTTTAAATCCTTATATCCTTCTTTTAGATGAACCCTTAAGTGCCCTTGATCGCTTTACAAAAGACAGACTCCGCAGGGAGTTAAAGCGGATTCATAAAAAAGTTGGTGTGAGCATTTTACATATTACCCATGATCTCAGCGAAGCTTTTTTTCTGGGTGACCGCCTGATAATCATGAAGGATGGTGCCATAGTTCAGGAAGATACCCCTGAAAATCTTCTAAACCAACCTAAAAATCGTTTTGTTGCGGAACTTTTGGGAATAGAAAATTTTATTCCCGCCAGATTAGAAGGAACCATGGCTTTTATTAAAGGATTTGGGACTGCCGCTTTTTCTGTTATCCTTCCCGAATATTTTAAAGGGGCTCAATCTCTTTACCTTACAATCCCATCCTGGGGAATAGAACTTTTCCCGAAAAGAGGAAAAGAGTCCTATTTATTTATAACAAAAATGAAGATTATTGGTCTTAACCAGACTGAATCAGATATTGAGATCGAAATGATACATTGTTCAGGCCCCGGCCTGCTCAGGACTACCCTGTTAAGAAGAGAAGTCAGTTTGCTGCCGGTTTCCATTTTTATAGGGGCACAGGTCACGGCAGGTTTATTAAAAGAGAGTATTCATTGGGTCCTGCCGGATTAATCCTGAACCTGCATCAACGAAATATCTCCTTATCCCAGGACGAAAATTATAATTTTCCAAGGCACTATTAAAGTTATTTATGGTAAAAAGGAAGGGTAAGATGATTTGTCAAAGATATCCCTTTGTCAGTGTAATAATTCCCTCATACAACCGGGGATGGATACTCAAAGAGGCCATAGATTCGGTTCTGGTTCAGGATTATAAACATTTTGAATTGATTATCATAGATGACGGTTCCACAGACAATACCCGGGATATACTTAAAACATATGGGGGACAGATTAAAACAATAACCCAGAGTAACAAAGGGGTAAGTGCCGCGAGAAATGCCGGGATAGCCTCATCAACAGGGAGTCTCATAGCTTTTCTTGATTCGGATGATCTATGGCTCCCTAAAAAGCTTTCACGCCAGGTGGAGTTTTTTATTTCAAACCCTGATGCAGTGATATGCCAGACAGAAGAGATATGGATAAGAAATGGAAAAAGGGTTAATCCAAAAATAAAACATAAAAAAATTTCAGGGGATATTTTTGAACCCTCCCTTTCTCTGTGCCTTATCAGCCCCTCCGCGGTCATGATAAAAAAAAGCCTTTTTGATGATGTGGGGATTTTTGATGAAGAACTTTTTGCATGCGAGGATTATGATTTATGGCTCCGGATAAGTTATAAATACAGGGTGGAGCTCATTGATATATCCCTTGTTGTTAAAAGAGGGGGGCATAATGACCAGATTTCAAAAATGCCCGGTCTTGATAAATACAGGATTAAAGCATTAAAAAAAATCATAGATGGGAACTTGCTTTCAGAAAAGCAGGAAAAAAATGCTGTGAAAATTTTAAAGGAAAAATGTTTGATATATGCAGGGGGCTGTAAAAAGCGAAACCGCACAAAAGAAGCAGAATTTTATACTGACCTTGCAAATAAGGTAAATTTTCTGATTCAGCACTGATCATCAGTTACTGTTTAAAATCACAATAATCAACAAGTAAGTAACTATAAATAATAGATCGGCACTAAAAAGGAGGCGTATATGTATTTTATATTCTGAACCTCCACTTTTTTTCAGGTTCTTCAAGAAGGCGTTTTCTCTTATTTACACATGCAATGCAGGCGCATGATCCTTCAAGGGGATGCTTTCCTTTTTTTGCTGCCAACTCACAAGAGGCATCAATCATTTCAAGAATCATCAGGTGCTCAGCTATTTTTGTTTGTTTAAAATTTTCATGACTTTTCATAACTGATTCTGCTCCCCTGGAAGATAATCTGTATCCGTCATATATTTTTTAAAAAGTTTTCCCATTCCAAATCTATCTGCAAAAAGCATTATTCTATCCACATCAAGATCATCAAAAGATTTCGATAACAAATTTTTTTTATACAAATCAAAAAAACCGGAAAGGTCTGATTTATCTTTTATGCTTCTATCTGGATTATTTGCAATGGCCATTAATTTCAATATAACATAATCCGAAGGCTGTATCACCGGAATAACGCCAAAAAGCTCGTTTTTGACTGAAATGCTTCTGTTGATAATCTCCCTGCCGTCTTTAGTACTGACGAACATAAAATCAACCTTGCCGTAGACTCCCAATTCGGAATCAAACTGGGCAAAAATATCTGTTTTTTGATAGCATTCATAGCCCAACCGTTCCATCAGAGAAGCAATTTTTGGCCAAGAATTCTCTTCGGTCAATAAATCAATATCGGATGTGTATCTTGGAAGCCCGTATATCCCTAAAGCCATTGCCCCGATTAAGCAGAAAGGAATTTGTTTTTCAGATAAATTGTTTGAGATTATTGATA
>CAZNFB010000189.1:0-5461 GCA_964572105.1 uncultured Desulfobacteraceae bacterium | reverse complement strand
TTCATGGTTTAATCAGATTATACCTGTTGCCGTACATATTCGCTGAATAGTTACAAATTAATTTGTGTTAGCGATTAAATGCTGACATCAAGAATTAGCCAGCATATCAGATTATTATGGCAAAAAAAACAGGTAAATCGGGCTCGAACGAAAACTATATTTTTTTTCCTGACGCAGAAATTGGAAAAATTAGCAGTTTTCATTCACCCACTAATTATTTCTGTTGTTTGAAAATGCTGTTTACAGGTACGTTTTAGAACTTGTTTTCAGGCTTTACCTGGGAATTCATGCCTCAAGGCATGGTGATTTATTGAAATAAAATTAACAAGGTCTGCATTGACTCAAATTTCCGTATAATATATAATTTTACAATGGTGTCCGTTAGAAACTTACTGATAATTTTATCCAATTGATGTTTATTGATTCAGATCTCGTTTTCAGGCTCTGCCTGGTAATCTATCTATACTGTTCAACAGGTTGTTGAATGGAAATAAGGTGACTGGTGATTATGCAATCCCCCATGAAACTCGGTTTTTTTAATCGTTTTATAAAAAATTTTAGTTTGCTTGTTTCATTGATCAAAGACTACTGTAAGGGGAATTATCGGGATGTATCCCCTATGTTTTTGACTATACTGATTTTGTTAATTTTTTATATTCTTATCCCCTTTGATATTATACCTGAGTTTATTCCTGTGCTTGGATTAGTCGATGATGCTGTTTTATTGACTTTTTTTATCTATCTTCTGGAGAAACCTCTTCATAAATATGCAAAATGGAAGATGGAGAAGGGAGGATGAAATGACAAATCAGGACGCCCTCTCTGCTAAAGAGATCTATGAAAAAATTGCAGTTAACATAGGCAAAGTAATGAGGGGGCAGTCTGCGTCAATCAGAAAGCTCATGGCTGCCTTTGCAGGTGGAGGGCATATTTTACTGGAAGATTATCCGGGAACCGGTAAAACAACCTTGGCCAAGGCCCTGGCCAGGTCCATTGATGCACGGTTCAGGAGGGTACAGTTCACCCCTGATCTATTGCCATCGGACATACTTGGTGTTTCCATATATAATCAGAAAGAAAATCAATTCCACTTCCATGAAGGTCCCATATTTACCAATATTCTCCTGGCTGATGAAATAAATCGAGCGTCTCCAAGGACACAATCCGCACTTCTTGAAGCCATGGCTGAAGCACAGGTCAGCATTGACGGCAAACTTCGTCCTCTTAAAACTCTTTTTTTTGTTATTGCCACACAGAATCCGGTTGAAACAAGGGGAACCTATCCCCTGCCGGAAGCACAGATGGATCGTTTTGCGCTTCAGCTAAGCCCAGGGTACATATCCCGGGATCAGGAAGTAGCCGTTCTTACTGATCAGAAAACAGAACACCCCCTATCTGGAATTAAATCATGCGTAACAAAGGAAGATGTTTTAACCCTTATCCGTTATGTTAAAAAAGTAAGGATCAGCGAAGAACTAAAAGCTTATATCGTCGATATGACAAGCGCCACACGGCAGGCCCCTGGTGTTGAGCTTGGGGCGAGTCCCAGAGCATCTCTTGCTTTAATGAAAACTGCCCAGGCCCTTGCTCTATTTGACGGGAGTGAATTTGTAACACCGGAGCATATTCAGGAAATTGCTCTTTCAGTCATTCCCCATAGAATGGTTATCAATTCTCAAGCCCGTTTTTCCGGGCAGACTCCCCATGGAATTGTAAAAGATATTATCAAGGCAATTCCTGTTCCGGCATAAATATAGATGTTCATATAAATAATTTTACTGAGTTATCGTCGCCTGCGTATTACAGCCTTGCTCCTCTTGGCCTTGTGCCTGTCCAACACATCATTGTGTAATAGCCTAACGGCCTGAATAATAAGAGTTTATGCATTTTTATTCAATTTATAATTTCCGAGGTCTGTATTATGAAAAAACTGATAAGCTGGATAGTAAAACAGGCAAAAAAAGGGGGATTGTTTTATTCTTTCAGGCTTGTATATAATTTTAATTCCTGGCTTCAAAAGCGATTCACCACAGGAGGGCTTTTTGTCATGGGGGGGCTTTTAGCCTCTGCTGTAGTCGGCATAGATACAAAACAGACTGTCGCTTATAAAGTGTTTACATTCCTTTTATCTCTCATAAGCATTGCCGTTGTTTACAGTTTTTTTTTCAGGCCCCGCTTTGCTGTTAAACGGATTCTCCCTAAATTCGCAACAAAAGGGGAGATGCTCTTCTACAGAATTATAATTGAAAATAAATCTTTAAAAAAGCAGAGCGGCCTTTTTTTTTATGAAGATATTAAGGAGCCATCTTTGTCCCATAAAGAGTTTCTGGATGCTCAGGAGCCTGGAGAAGAAAACCGTAATCTCTTCGACAGAACCATGGGATATTATCGTTTCCGATGGTTGGTATCAAAAAAAAAGAAGGCTCAAATAAAAGAACAATCCCTTCCCCTGCTTCCGCCTTCCATACAAAAGGAGATAAAAGCAGAGATCATACCCCAGCAAAGGGGATATTTAAATTTCAACAGGCTTATAATATCCTCCCCTGATCCTTTTGGGCTGTTTAAAGCCTTTGCTCACATTTGCCTGGAGCAAACTGTTCTTGTTCTTCCCAGGCGTTATCATTTGCCCCCTCTTAGTTTACCTGGTACCCGAATATATCAGTCCGGTGGTGTGGCTCTGGCATCTTCGGTGGGAGACTCGGAAGAATTTATATCCTTAAGGGATTATCGTCCTGGTGACCCTTTGCGAAAAATAGACTGGAAAAGCTGGGCAAAAACCGGAAAACCGATTGTTCGGGAATATCAGGATGATTTTTTTGTAAGACATGCTCTTGTGCTGGATACTTTTATTAAGGATGATCCTGATGAAATATTTGAAGAAGCCGTGTCAATAGCCGCATCCTTTGTCAGTTCCATGGAAACCAGGGAATCCCTGGTTGATCTCATGTTTGTTGGAGAAGATGCTCATTTTTTTACCTCAGGCCGAGGACTTTGCCATACGGATAAAATGCTGGAAATACTGGCCATGGTTACCACCTGTAAAGAGAAACCATTTAGTCTGCTATATTCTTTAATCCTTAATCATGCTTCTGCTTTAAGTGTTTGCATCTGCATTTTTTTATCATGGGATGATGAGAGAAAAAAATTAATCTCCCACCTTAAAGAACTGGGAATTTCTTTGCTTGTTATAGTCGTTACCAGTGTAAATCCTCCTGATACAGATTTTGATCTTGGTCCAATGAAAGAGACGCCGGAAAATTTTTACATGGTGGAAGCCGGAAAAATTCAGGAAGGTCTGAGGGGATTATGAAAACACCTCCTCTTCTAATGGGTGCGTCTCTTTTGTTCTGGGGCTGGCAAACAGGGAATTTAATCCTGGCAGCCGGTATAGCCGCTATTTTGGAAGGCTCCCGTCTCTTTAAATCAAGATGGGAATTTTCCCCTGAAGATTTTAATCGGGTTGCGGATTTATGTACTGTATTTTTTTTTGGAATTGTTATTTATTTTATTTTTAAAAAAAATGACAGGCAAGTCATTCTGATTGTTTTGCAATGGCTCCCCCTGATTTTTTTACCCATTGTTTTTTTGCAGGTTTACAGTACAAGCGATAAAATCGATATAGGGGCTCTTTTTCTGACAATGAAAAAGAAAAGGGGGGATCGAACATCTGTTCTGATTGATCTGCTATATCCGTATTTTGCCATCTGTATTTTTTCAGCGAGCATTGCCAATTTAAGAGATGCCGGATTCTATGCAGGAGTCTTTTTTCTTTGTGCGTGGGCGCTATGGTTTATCCGAAGCAAAGAATTTTCCTTGTTTACCTGGATATTTCTATTTTTTATAGCCGGTTCTGCCGGTTATATCGGCCATATAGGACTTCATAATCTCCAGCTTGTTATAGAAAAAAAAAGCATGGAATGGTTTATCGGTTTGATGGAAAAAGATTCTGACCCTTCTAAAAGTAATACAGCAATGGGAGATATAGGCAGACTTAAACTATCTAACCGTATTCTTTTTAGAGTAAAACCTGATTATGAATATAAACGTCCCATACTTTTAAGGGAAACAAGTTATAACATCTACGGATCATCCACCTGGTTTGCCATGCACTCTGATTTTAATGCTGTTTTGTCAAATAAAGATGGACGAACCTGGGAGTTTGGATCAGACTTGGATCTTTATCAAAAAATCACCGTTAATTTATACCTCCCCAATGGAAAAGGTATGCTGAAACTTCCCAGCGGGAGCTTTAAAATATTAAATCTGCCTGTGTTGCAGGTGGAAAAAAACAGGTTGGCAGCGGTCAGGGTAGATGGTGGTCCGGGTTTAATAAATTATCAGGTCCATTTTAACCGGAACAGATCTGTTGACAGTCCACCGAATAAAAAGGATTTAACTGTTTCTTCGAAGGAAATGCCTGTATTGGCTCAAATCATTAATGAACTGGAGCCTGATGCAAAGTCATCTTCTGAATTTATAGATAGACTGGATTTCTTTTTTAAAGAAAATTTCAGGTATTCAATTTACCATAAAGATAAAAGGAACAAGGGGGGAGCGTTATCCGATTTTATGCTCAGGTCGAGATCAGGCCATTGTGAGCATTTTGCAACAGCCGGTGTACTTCTTCTTCGTACAGCCGGTATCCCCGCACGTTATGCCAGCGGTTATTCGGTTCAGGAATTCAGCAGGCTGGAAAACAGATTTATTGTCAGATCAAGGCATGCCCATGCCTGGGTTTTAGCCTATGTTGACGGCGTCTGGCGGGATTATGACTTTACACCATCCTCCTGGGCTCTTATGGAGAAAGATGCTTTCTCTTTTTTGGGAATTTTCCCTGATCTGTTATCATGGTCAAAATTTATTTTTTCACAATGGCGCTGGCGCGAAGAAAATGAAGAAACCAGAAAATATATTATCTGGCTTTTTATTCCCCTGGGTTGTTTTTTGATATTCAGGCTGTATAAACAAAGGTCTGTAAAGCGTGGAACCACAGAACAAATCGAAGAATCCGTATCAATAATTATGCCTGGAGCAGATTCTGAATTCTATTTAATTGAAAAAAAAATAGTAGAACTCACTTTCCCCAGGGATAAGGGCGAAACATTGCTAAACTGGCTTGTCAGGATTGAAGAATCAAAGCCTGCGTCTTTATCAACAGAACCTTTGCGCGGAATTATTAAACTCCATTATCAATACCGTTTTGATCCCCATGGTCTGAATCCGGAGGAAAAAAGAGTATTAAAGTCGATGGTCGGTTCATGGATGGGGTAGTTATGGAAAAATATAAAAATATTAGCAATGTTGACATGTCCTGATCGACAGCATAATGCTTGCTCAAAAGGAGGTGTTTAATGAAAACAATAACGTTAAGGAACGAGGACGAAATAACTTGGTATTTTAAGCGTTGGTCCATCCTGCCTGACTGCGTTACAAAAGCGTAGCAATATCTTGATATTCCTAC
>CAZNFB010000188.1:0-5488 GCA_964572105.1 uncultured Desulfobacteraceae bacterium | reverse complement strand
TATGAACCAAAATCCTTCACAATTTTTGTTCAATTTATATAATTTCCGATCCTTAGAATTTAATAACATTTCAGGAGAATCTATAAATGAATGATCAAAGTTCCGCAAAAAATATTGATAATCTTAGTATAAATACCATTCGTACCCTGTCGATGGATGCCATTGAAAAGGCTAATTCAGGCCACCCGGGAGCTCCCATGGGGCTTGCCCCTGCCGGATATGTCTTGTGGACAAAAATCATGAAGCATAACCCAAAAAATCCTGACTGGCTTGACAGGGATCGTTTTGTCCTTTCAGGGGGCCATGCATCCATGCTTTTATACAGCCTTCTTTTTCTTTCCGGTTATGGTTTGACCATGGATGATATAAAAAATTTTCGCCAAATGGGGAGTAAAACTCCAGGGCATCCGGAATACGGTCATACCCCTGGAGTTGAGACAACAACGGGTCCCCTGGGGCAAGGCTTTGCAAATGCTGTGGGGATGGCCATGGCAGAACGTCATCTTGCAGCACGTTTTAACAGACCAGGATTTGATATTGTTGATCATCATACATATGCTGTTTGCGGTGATGGAGACATGATGGAAGGTATTGTTTCCGAAGCTGCTTCCCTTGCCGGGCATCTTGGTTTGTCCAGGTTGATATCCATTTATGATGATAACAGAATTTCAATAGAAGGCGAGACCGGCATAACTTTTACAGAGGATGTTTCAGCCCGATTCAAGGGATATGGGTGGCAGGTTATATGTGTTGATGATGGTAATGATGTTGATGCAATATATGATGCTCTTATTACCGCCAAATCTGAAAATGAAAAGCCGTCTCTTATTATACTCCGTACCCATATTGCCTTTGGGAGTCCAAATAAGCAGGATTCATCCGATGCCCATGGAGCCCCCCTGGGCGTTGAAGAGATCAGGTTAACCAAAAAAAATCTTGGATGGCCAGAGGATCAGTCCTTTTATGTTCCTGAAGAGGTTTATGATAATTTTTCGGGTTTGATTACTGCAGGTGGCCAATCAGAAGCAGAATGGAAGGACTTGTATCTCAGATACACAAAAAAATATCCTGAATTATCAAAAGAATGGATCGATGCTGTAAGCGGTTTTCTCCCACAGGGGTGGGAAGATGCGATCCCCAAGTTTACAGATACAGATGGCCCCATTGCAACCAGGGGAGCATCCGGCAAAGTTTTAAATTGCCTTGCCGAAAAAATTCCCACTTTAATCGGTGGCTCTGCGGATCTGGCCCCTTCCAATAAAACATATCTTGATTCTTTTGATGAATTTCAAAAGGATTCATACATTGGCCGTAATATCCGCTTCGGAGTAAGGGAGCATGCCATGGGAGCGATTATGTCAGGCATGTTTCTGCATAATGGAGTTCGTCCCTATGGCGGGACTTTTCTTGTTTTTGCTGATTACATGCGCCCCTCCATACGTGTTGCAGCTCTTATGAAGCTTCCGTTAATTTATATATTTACCCACGACAGTGTAGCAGTGGGGGAAGACGGGCCCACCCATCAGCCTGTTGAGCAGATTGCAGCACTTCGTGCTATTCCCGGCCTTACTGTTATGAGACCTGCAGATGCCGAAGAGACTGCAGATGCCTGGGCACAGGTTATAAAAAATAATTCGGGTCCCGTTGCATTGATTTTAAGCCGTCAAAAATTACCTGTTTTAAAAAGGGATAATTCGGTGGGCATTTTTTCCAGTGGCGCATATATTTTATCCGAATCAGATGGTAAGCCTGACGCCATACTTATAGCCACAGGCTCTGAAGTACATATTGCAATGGAGGCAAAGCTGGAGCTTGCAAAAAAAGGTGTCTCAGTACGAGTTGTAAGTATGCCGAGCTGGGAGAAGTTTGAGGAAAAATCGCTGAGCTACAGAAACAGGATTTTGCCGCCAGATGTCAAGGTACGGGTGACCATAGAGGCTGGGATTACCATGGGCTGGGAACGATATGCCGGAGCCGACGGTTTTATGATAGGAATTTCTCAATTCGGCACTTCAGCCCCTGGAGGTGATGTGCTGGAAAAATATGGAATTACATCTGGAAATATTATCCAAAAGGTATTGAATTTAATTTAAACAACGGATAAATGTCTTGACACTATTGAAGAAAAATTATTATAATTTAAGCAGGGTTTATAATATAAATAGTATAATATAGTAACATAATACATCGAAGCCATCAGGAAATAATCAATGCGTTTAAAAAGAGATCAGATCCCACTTTACTATCAGTTACAGCAATTATTAAGAAAGAAAATTTTATCAGGCGTTCTTCCCCTTGATGTGCCGTTGCCCACTGAAAATGAACTCTGTAAAGAGTACAGCGTAAGTCGCACAACGGTTCGACAGGCGTTTGCCGCATTAAAAAATGAAGGGCTTATTTTTAGAATACCCGGGAAAGGGACTTATATTGCACCTAATAAACCCCATGATAAGGTCATGCACTACTTTAGTACCGTAAACAGTCTTGCGGAAACCTTTAAGTTTGCTTATCTTTCAAAGAAAATTCATCACAAGGGAGTTGTCAACCCATCCATGAGGGCTGCATTGCTAATGGGGCTGGAGCCTGGAGAAAAAATTTTTTGTGTGCGTGGCGTAAGGTATAAAAATGAATATCCCTTTTGTTATTTTGTTACCAGCATACATTCGGATCTTATTCAGTACATGGATACGGATAGTATTAAGGAGGAGCCTGTTTTATCACACCTGATAAAAAAAAGTGGTTTACAATTACAGCGGGTTTCCCAAAGAATTAAAGCGGTAAAGGCCAGCGATCGGGTTACGAGATTTTTAGGACTAAAAAAAGATGATCCTGTTTTGGAGTTGGAATGTGTTTATATTGTTGAAAATGATAAATCCATAGAGGTGGGGCTGAATTTTTTTAATCCTGAACTTTTTAATTATTCAATGGATTTAGAGCAGAAACAATAAAAAAGCTATCCTGGGTAAATAATGCTAATGGCATACCTCCCACGGTAACATAATAAAATTATTTATGTAACGATCTATATATCATGATATCATGGGCCGCTGTTCTCTTAAACCATGGCGGTCTATGACTTGTTTCTTTTTTTATTTGTCAGACCATTTATTTGAAATCCCTTTGAAATTCTGCCTGATATCTTCCTTTTTTTGCAAATTTCTTGACAAAGTTTTCATTTTTTTGATAATAAATGCGGTGGGTATCAGTATAGCTGTTATTCTGCCAAGTATCTTAGCCTGAACATTTTTGGAATGAATTCAACCGGTTCAGACTATAGGTTTTAGTATATCTTCGATATGATAACGCACTCAAAATCATTATCTTAAAGCCTATATAAAACATGAAAAAGAATCGATTGTTGCGAAGCCATCTTTATTAACCCTTGTCAATTGTTTGTCAACAGAATAGGAAGTTCAAGCATGACACCACTAATACCACCATCGCAATATTTCATTTTGGGATTTTTTCCTACAATATTATTTTCATTCTTGATCCCTGTTGCCGGAGTTGCTCTGTTTACATTTATTATTGCAAAACGCCTGGCTCCTTTAGTTAAAGCGGCCCCTGATAATCGTTTTGATAATATTCCGCAACGAATTTTTAATTTGCTGAAAATATGGCTTATCCAGTACCGTCAGCCAAGGTATATGCTTGCTGGGGTTTTGCATATTATCATATTTGTCGGCTTTCTGATCTTGTCAATCAGGTCAACGTCACTTGTGGTTATTGGTCTTTCCAGTGATTTTGTCCTCCCTGGTTTTTCAGGTACAATGGGGTTTATTTATAACTTATTGAAAGATTATGCTGCAACAGCTGTTTTTGTGGCGTGCGCCATTGCTGCAGTACGAAGAGGTTATTTTAAACCTGCAAGGTATGCTGTTCCTGAAAAATATGGTCACGATCATACAAAAGAAGCTGTATTTGTTTTAGGTATTATCATGACTCTCATGGTTTCTGAAAGCCTTTTTGAGGCTTCGGAAATTGCAGCAGCAGGCCATGGAGGATTTATGCCTCCTTTGACACTTGTCTGGTTCTTTAGCTTACTGCTCCATGGTTCATCCACTGAACTGTTACAGCCCCTGCATGTAATCTCATATTACGTCCATGATATTGTCTTTTTCTTTTTTCTCTGTTTTTTGCCACTGGGAAAGCATTTCCATGTAATTACCTCGGTTTTCAATGTCTTTTTTATGAGGATAAAAAAAGGAAATATCAAACCAGTAATGCATGGTGTTTCTGATGAAAAATTAGATGAACTTGAATCTTTTGGTGTCAAGAAACTTGAAGATTTCACATGGAAACATATTCTTGATTTTTATACATGCGCTGACTGCGGCAGATGTTCTGACCAATGCCCTGCAAATGCTGTTAAACGGCCCCTTTCTCCAAGATTTATATCGATAAAAGCCCGGGATAAAATATTTAATAATTATCCATTGCGGGGAGATTTTCTTGAAAGTAAGCCATTAATTGGTGACATATATGAAGAGGAGGAGATATGGTCATGCACAACCTGCGGTGCATGTGAGCAGGAATGTCCACTGGGAATTGAGTATATTGATAAAATCGTTGATTTAAGACGCGGCATGGTCGATGAAGGTATGGTCCCCCAGTCTCTGCAAAAACCCCTTTCTGCTCTTGAAAAAAGAGGGAACCCATGGGGCAAAATGGAGAAAAAACGTGCGGATTGGTCAAAGGATAAAGAATTTGCGGCAGACTGCAGCGTAAAGCTTCTTGAAAAAGGTGAAACAGCAGAGAACCTTTATTTTGTCGACAGCATCACTTCATTTGATGACAGGATGCAGGATATTGCCAGATCTGTTTCCAAGGTGCTGACTCATGCAGGGGTAGATTTTGGAGTGTTGGGAAAAGCAGAAAAAGACAGTGGTAATGAGGTGAGAAGATTTGGTGAAGAAATGCTTTTCCAGGATCTAAGGGATCAGAATACTGATGCAATATTAAACTCAGGGGTAACCAGAATAATAACCTCGGATCCCCATGCATATAATGCTTTAAAGAATGAATATTCAGATTTACCCCCTGTGGAACATATCAGCCAGACCATAGTTAAAAAGATAAAATCAGGGGATCTCAGATTGAGTAATGTACAGGATATGGATAAGGTTTATACCTATCATGATCCATGTTATTTGGGACGTCATAATGACTTGTATGAAGATCCCCGACAGGCTATGGCAGCAATTGCCGGTATCAATATAGTTGAAATGCAAAAATCCAGGGATCGTTCATTCTGCTGCGGAGGCGGTGGGTTAATGCTTTTTTATGAACCTGAAGAAGAGATGAGAATGGGCGTTTTAAGGGTTCAGATGGCCAAAGAAGCAGGGGCCAATGTTATTGTTACAGCCTGTCCTTTTTGTCTTGTGAATATGGAAGATGCCATTAAGGTTGCCGGCCTGGAAGGTCAGCTGGAGGCCATAGAACTTGTGGAACTGATAGAGCAACATATTATTGCCTGATGTTAAGGAAC
>CAZNFB010000187.1:0-5544 GCA_964572105.1 uncultured Desulfobacteraceae bacterium | reverse complement strand
TCAGCAATAAACTGAGCTATAATAAAATTTAAAAACCTCTGGAACTCGCTGCGCTTAAACAGCCAGAGTTTTTTAAATTTCACCATAGCTCAGTTTCTCCATCCGGCTTTATGAAATTTATTGTCTGAACATCTATAGAACACCTTTTAAATCAATCTTTGTATTTAAAATAGAAGCATTTTCATTTTTTTTGACGATGTTTTCCCATTCTGTCTTTAATTCGGTGATATTGTTTTCTTCCCCCAGTGCCCATATGCACCCCCCTCCTCCTGCTCCTGTGAATCTTGCACCGCACCGGTTTTTTACAGCGGAATCAACGAGTTTCACGCCCACCCCATCAAGGACTTCCGGGGTCATTTTTCGTCTTATCCTGGTTTCTTTGTTCATGATTGATGCTCCCATTTGAAAATCGTATCTGGATAGCGCCTCAATAAAGCTGTTGGTGCATTGGGCTATTTCAATCCAGAGATTTCGATTTTTTCCGGCAAGGAACTGTTTCACCCATTTACTGTTGACATCCTTTGATTCGTGGGGAATGCCGCAATAGGCAATCAGAATTCGTTTTTCCAGGTCTTTTGATTCTTTTTCATTGTAGATCTGTTTTTTTTCAAATATCGATTCTGTTAAACCTGCTTTCCAGTACCAAGCATTTACGCCCCCATAGGCAGCGGCTAACTGGTCCTGCAACCCGCAAGGAACACCGGCCACGCTCTCCTCAATGGCATGGGAGAGTATTGCAGTATCTTTTTTTGAAATTTCGGCTTCACCCGTATGGTTTAAAAGCTTTGAGAATGCGGCGACAAGGGCGATGGCTGCGGCAGATGAGCCCCCCAGTCCGCTTTTAGGAGGGGAGGATGATTCTATAACAATATGGACGCCTCCACCTGTCAGGAAGTATGATGCTATTGCAAACATGAGTCCCAGGGGGTGATCAAAAGGTGCTTTATCCAGGTAAAATTCCGCATTTTCAAACCCGTGGGAGGTAATTTTTACCTTTTTAGCCTCAAAGGGAAGAAGTTTGACATGGGTTCTCAAATCCAGAGCTATATTAAAAGTGCACGGCATAAAATGCCTGAGGGGATAATAAAAAGTTTTGATATCAAGGGTGCCGCCTAAATCGATTCTGCATGGTGCGGAGGCTTTAATATCATTTAATTCAAGTATTTTTTTAATATTATCAGCCAATTTAGATGCTCCTTCGTATCTGCCTTAAAAAGTCTAAACTTTTTGGCATTTTTTTAATATGATAAGGGACAAAAGTTTCCAGAAAAAAAAGTGATTCCTTTGTGGCATTTGTGGAAAATTTTATTTTTTGAGCAATGGGCAACTCATTATTTTCTATCCATAGAAGCTGCTTTACAGTCCCTTTTGCAAGGGGAATTCGTCTCCTTTGGCTGCCCTGTGAACATCTGGCGCAGATGAGCCCTCCATTGTCCAGATCAAAATATATCCGATTTTGTTTAATATCATCGGTTTTTGTATGGCAGGTCGTACAGCAGGATAGGTTCGGCTCCATTCCGGCCAGTATCATAAATTTTATCTGGAAAAGTATTGAAAGGGTTTCCTGGGGTATATTTTCTTTATTCAGTTTTTCAAGGATATACCATAGCAGGTTGAAAAGCTCTGTATGCCGTTCTCCTTCTTCCACCCATTTGTCAATTAATTCAACCCAGTAGCTGGCATATGCAGTTTTGTATATGCTTGTTCTGATTTCAGAAAATGGTTCCTTTAATGTTGCTTCCTGTAAAACAGGAAGGCGGCTTTTTTTGCCTGAACTGCAGATTATCTCCATGGCTGAAAAGGGCTCTAATATTCCGGCAAAGCGTTTAGTGCTTTTTTTTGCATATTTGGCGATGATCGACATTTTGCCCCTTGCCAGTGTATAAAATGTAACTATCAGGTCATAATCTCCGAAGTTGATCCGTTTAAGAAGAATGGCAGTCGATGCGAAACTTGTCATTTTTTTTATTTATATGCCGATAAGGAGAGTCGTGATTTTAAAGTAGCAAAATATGCTTACAATATCAATGGTTGAGGTTACAAAGGGGCCCGTGGCAACGGCAGGATCAATGTTCATTCTTGCAAATATCATGGGGAACATTGAGCCTATAAAGGCTGCAACTGACATTGATGTGAATACTGCTACTGAAACAGATACAGATAGTAATATTGTGTTGTATTGAAGCTGTGCCACCGAGGCGATCATGCACCCGTAAATTATTCCCAGGATCGATCCTATTGCAAGTTCCTTTGATACAACTTTTTGCAGGTCTTTAAAGTCGTAACGTCCTGTTGCAATACCCCTTACAACTATTGTGGATGACTGGGTTCCTATATTTCCACCCATTCCCATTATAACAGGAATAAATGGGGCAAGAAATATAGATTCAGACAGGTTTGATTCAAAGTGCTTAATAATGAATAGCGCCAGTATGCCGCCTATACAGCTTGCAAACAGCCAGGGGAGACGCGTTTTTGTACTTTTAAAAATAGATTGTGTTTCTGTGAACTGTTCCCCCAAACCTGCCATTTTAAGTATGTCTTCTGTGGCTTCCATCCTGAAAATATCTATAACATCATCCACAGTGACAATTCCAACAAGTCTGTTTTTATCGTCTACAACAGGGACAGCAAGAATATCATATCTGGCGACAAGTTTTGCTACTTCTTCCTGGTCAGTATCTGTGGTTACGTAAAATACATCTGATGTCATAAATTTTTTAAGGGGTGTTTGCGGGGGAACCACCACAAGCTGACGCAGAGAGATAACTCCCAGCAGCTTTTCCTGCTCATTTAAAACATAGAGATAAAAGGGCATTTCAACATCCTGATGCTCTTTTTGCAGGGATTCTATGGCCTCTTTAGCTGTTGTATCTTCGCTTAAGGCTATAAAGTCGGGAACCATGATTCCACCGGCAGTATCTTTTTTGTAACTGAGGAGCCCCTCAACCTCTTCGGAGCCTTCCTGGTTCATTTTCTCCAGGATCGTGTCGGCTTTTTCTTTTGGGAAACGTACTATTAAATCGGCAACATCGTCTTTAGGCATCTGTTCAAGTATTGCAACAATGTCGTCTATATCCAGCGCGTCAACAAAATCAGGAAAAGCATTTTCATCAAGTTCACTTAACAGGACACCTTTTTGTTCGGTATCTTCTATCATGTGAAAAAGCTTATGCTGGTCGTGAAGGGAAAGGTCGCGAAATATTATGGACAGATCAGCCGCATGTGTTTTATTAACAATCTTTTTCAGATGGGATACGGCATCCCTCCGGAGCAGTCTTTTGATGCTGTCAACGAGAATTTTATTACGATCTTCTTGCATAATAATTACTTTAATTCTACTTGGTGCTTAGATATAGATGTTTATATAAATAAATTCACTGAGTTATCGTCGCCTGCGTATTATAATACGCCTCCCTCATTCTGGCCTTGTGAAATTTATTATCTGAACATATATAGAAGCCATGATAATATTGAGAAGAAACTGGGATTTTAATTCCTGTTTATCGAATTTGATGGCCATCATGGTATTTGAATACTTACGACTCTTCCTTTTTTCCCTAAAATTTTTACGGGCTTGTTGTTTAAAAACAATTGGAGCCCCTGGGCATCGCTGATAAGAATATTAAAGGAAGATGCAGCTTCAAGCTGCAGGGAATCCCCTGGATTAAATGTGTATTTTTTTATTTTTTGATTATCAATAATAATCTTGATCCATATTTTACTGATCGCGGATATTTTCAGTAACAGTTTTTCAGTGCTGCGGTTTGAACCAGGACCCAACATTGTGTTACGCACAGGTGTTTGAATAATGTAAGGGTCCTCTTTTTCGTCAGTTTTTGTATTGATTTTTTCCGGCTGTTCTTGTTTTGCCTGGAGGTTATTGGAGTTTTTTTCCTGAAAATACGAAGATGAAAAAACAGAGAGGCCAATAATAAACAGCATTCCCGTAAAAAGTAAAATTAACCTGCTTTTAAATCCTGCGTTATAGTTTTTAAGGTTTGCCTGTAATTTTTTTTTCTTTTTGTGGGAGGCTAATTCTGATTCGTAGTTTTGAATTATTTCATTATCACTTACCCCCACTTTTTTTGCATATCCGCGCAAAAAACCCTTTGTGAAAACTTCGGGGGGGAGTTCATCAAGATTTTCAGACTCTATGTGCTCTATAACCCTGGTGGCAAGCCTGAGCTCTTTGGAAATTTCCTCAATGGAAATTCCGGATTCCTGCCTTACAGATTTTAGATGGGCGCCAAAAGAAAAAGAATCATTATCCATAAGTCCAGACCCCATGTTTTTGTTAATATTATTTGGGTGCTACAGAGATTAACCACTTGAATATATTAAAATTTATGGATATTTTTAAGACTATTTAATGGTCTTTATAAGAGCTTCTTCCCGGACGCCATTGAGCCAGGCTTGAAATTTTTTTTCAAACTGTTTTTTATAGAGTAGCTTCTGAATTTCATCTGTAACTTCATCTATTGTCTTTTTTGTAGATTCATCGGTTTTCTCAATGTAGAAGATCTGATATCCCTGCTCAGTAAGGATTATATCGGTAAATTCTCCAGGTTTTTTTCCTTTTAATCCTTCGCTGATAACTGGTGAAAGGTCTTCAAGTTTAAAACCGCCAAGATAACCCCCTTCGGCAGCAAAAGGGGAATCAGAAGAATCACGGGCAACTTCTTCAAAAGGGAGTCCCACTTGTAACTTTGCCATTATTACTTTTATTTTTTGGTAAATTTGTTCTTTTTCTTCGCTGTTTGAATATTCAGGGACTATTTTAATTATGTTTCTTAAATGGTATTCAGGTTTTGGTTCATATTCTTTTAAGTTTTCATTATAATATTTTTCAATATCTTCATCTGTAATTACGATTTTAGATTTTACTTCAAAATCGATCAGTTTGGACCTGGCCAGTTCCTTTGCCAGGGTTTTACGGTATTCTTTTAGTGTGATCCCCTCTTTTTCAAGGGCATATTTCAGTTCTTCCTCTGTGGAACGATTCATCTCCTTGATTCGTTCAATGGCGTTTTCAACTTCTGCTTCTCCTATGGAAATCTTATTTTTTTTTATCTCTTGATCTGTGAGGAGTTCATCAATAAGCTTGTTTATAATTTTTTCCCGGATTGAAAATGCCATTGCCTGTTTTTTTTCGTCGGGAAACCCTGCGTTTTCAAGGTCGCTGATATAGGGCTCCAAAGCCATATTAAGGTCATAGAGTGTAACTATTTCATTGTTTACAATGGCAATAATTCTGTCTATGGTTTTGGCACCAAACAGAGTTCCTGCTCCAAGCGAAATTTGTGCAAGGATTAATGGAATAAAAAAAAGATAAAAAATTTGTAATTTTATTATGTGAAACAGGCTGTTAACTATTTTTTTTAATGTATAAATTTTTAAGATATTATTCATAATTAACTGATACTTTACTGATCTTAGAGCGTAAAAAAAGGTAATTATTCAGCTGCGCTGATTTAAGAGACGCAACAGGTATGATCTGCGTGAGCTTTTCAATGTTTTAATCAGATTATACATGTTGCTATA
>CAZNFB010000186.1:0-5551 GCA_964572105.1 uncultured Desulfobacteraceae bacterium | reverse complement strand
AAACAAAACAAGGTTTTCGTTTTAATCTCCCCCCGGCAGTTCCACCCGAAAGGTGGTTCCCACTCCCTTTTTCACCTTAAAACTGATGTTTCCTTTAAAATTTTTAATTATACTATAGCTTATGCTCATCCCAAGACCGGTCCCTTTGCCCACTTCTTTTGTTGTAAAAAAAGGCTCAAATATTTTCTCCCTCACATTGTCAGGTATTCCCCCTCCGGTATCGGAAATAGTCACCACTGCCTGTCCCTTCTCGGCAAAAGATTTTATGTTCAGCAGTTTTTCATAATCTGTCTCACCATTTGCAAAGTCTTTTTCCCTTTCATCCATGGCATCCCTGGCATTATTTATGATATTTAAAAAAACCTGCTCAAGTTTGTTGGCATCGGCCATGACCTTTGGCAATGATTCATCAAGTTTGAACTGTACCTCAATTTGATGCAGTTTCAACTGCTCCCCCACAAAGGTAAGGGAGTCCTGCAGGGGTATATTTATGTCAATTTCTTCGGTCTCAATATCTTTTGACCTCCGGGAAAATGTGCGCAAATGATTGATAATTTTTCTAATCCTCTCTATCTGGGCATTGGTGGTCAAAAGCTCTTCTAAAAGCATCTCTTTAGATATATTTTTACCTTTTTTAAAAAAATGCAACATCCCGGTTGTGGTCATCTTGATTACATTGAGCGGCTGGTTAATCTCATGGGCGATCCCCGCCGCCATCTCACCCAATGATGCCAGCTTGCTCGACTGAATTAGCTGGATATCTTTTTCCTTAAGTTCCCGAGTCCTCTCTTCCACCATATTTTCCAGATTTTCGGTATATTGCCGGATCTGATTTTTCAGTTTCATCCTTTCCCTGATGTCTCTGGCTACCCCGATTGCTCCGATGATCATCCCTGTTTCATCTTTTATGGGTCCTGCGCCAAAGGAGACCATAATTTTCTCTTTTTTCTTGCTGAAAAGTGCTGTCTCCCATTCCTGAATATTTTCTCCTCTCAGAGCCATGGCTAATGTTTTTTTCACCTTATCATCTTTATTATTTCCAAATATCAACAACAAATTTTTTCCTGTTAATTCATCTGCAGAATATCCTAAAAGGTCGAGGAGAGCTTTATTTGTTCTGGTAAGTATCCCTTGATGATTAACCACGCAAAGCATATCTGTCTGGCTTTCAATAACTCTTGCTGAGAATTCCTTTTCAGCGGTTAGATCTTTAGTATGTTTTTGAAGGGCTTCTCCCATCTTATTGAACCCTGAAGCAAGGGTTCCGATCTCGTCTTTTTTTTTTGAGTCAAGGCGAAAGTCAAAATTTCCCCTTCCTATTATTTCGGTGCCGGCAAGGACTTTATTAAGAGGGGTTATAATAAGTCCTCTGGTTGCCAAAACAAGCATCCCTGAAACCATAATAAGAATAAAAATAAAAAAGACAGCCATCAAATTGCGATTATTCGACAAGTCATTTATCAAATCAGTCATGGTTAAACAGACAATTGCCCGGCCTATGGCCTCTCTGGATAATTTTTCCTTGTCTGGAAAAAAAATGTCTTCTTCAATGAATGTTTTCTGCCTGGTTGTAAAAATAGGGGCTGTAATGAAAAGATAGGGCTCCCCGCGACAATGGCTCTTTTTTGCTTTTATTGTAAAATCTGTCTTGTTATGGAAAAATAATTTTTCCGGCTGAAAAAATAAAAAATCGGTTTCCTCACCGGCAACCACTCGTGCCACTACTTTTCCTGCCTGATCAAGGATGGCTGCGGCGGCTACATCATCTTCCTGGAGCAGACCTGCCATTAATTTCACAAGCTCATCCTTATTTCTGCTTAAAAGACCAAACTCGCTGTTATAGGCAAGATTTACAGTAAAAGCTGTTCCCCGTTTTTCAAAAAGTAATTTTATCCTGGATTCGTTATGTCGGGTTAAAAACCAGCCAAAAGTCATCCCGGGTACCGAAATTACAAGCCAGACAACAATATTCAATTTTGCACTCAATTTTAAATTGATCACTGGTACACCTGATTTATGCTATGAAAAGGTCTTCCTTTGCATAGGGTTCGTTCAAAAATAAATTAGCAATTTTAAGTATTGAGGCGCCTGGCTGGCAAGGCGCGAAAACGAAGGAATATCAAGATATTTCTGCGTTTTCGGAACGTAGCCAGACGGGATGCATCGGCGCTTAAAATGTAAAGTTATTTTTGAGCGAGCCCTTAATATTTTACCGCATCTTTTAAAAATTTACGGGGGATCTTTAGCCCCAACAGTTTTGAAGTGTTCAAATTAACCCCTAATTTTATATCTTGGGGCTGGTGCACCGGTATAATAGATGGATCTGCGCCATTTAAAATCCTTATGGCAATGGCTGCAGCCTGATTCCCCTGTTCCTTATAATTTGCGCTGAGACAAAAAAAAGCACCGGCTCTGACATACTGCTCAGATGCCCCCATAAACGGCATTTTATGACGGAGGGTGAAGAACAATATCTCTCTTATGGTTCTGCGGTTGTATACGCCGGAGTCCGGTATTGCCCATAAAAGATCGACCTTTTTCGATAAGGCTTCAAGGGCGGGAATAATTTCCTCTATCCCGTTAATCCTTTTGGCAATCAATTCTATTTCTTTTTTTGAGGCAATAATCGCTGCATTTTTGATCAGGTCCTCCGAAGATTCTGCCTGCCAGATTACACCCACCTGCCTGATATGGGGCATAACCCTTTTCATCCATTTAAATTGTTCCCCAAGGGGAATATCCAGAGATGTGCCGGCAAGATTGTTTCCAGAGCCGCGCAAACTGGTTACAAATTTGAGATGCACCGGATTAATGACCATGGAAAATACAATGGGGATTTCTTCAAAATTCGACAAAAGTGCTCTTGTTGCTGCTGTACCCGCCGTGAAAATAAGATCAGGATCATCATTATCTATCTTTTTAATCAGTTCTTTTTTTTCGATTTCATCAAGGATATACTTTGATATTTTTGCGTTTTGCTTTATCCTGTTTTCAAAAGACTCGGCAGCCTGATTATAATAAGCACGATTACTGGTTTTTAAAATAACAACTACTTTGGGTTCTTCTCCATAAGAGGGGGTCAAAAACAGCAATAAAAAAATGAATATTATAAATCGAATAAATTTAAGCATCGGTTATCTGCTCCGGTTGGCTGTCAACGTCAGTCCGTTAAAACCTGTATCTTGCTGTAAGCCATCCGCTTATTCCTTCACGGGGAAAGTCGCTTTCCATTCCAGTCAAACTTATATCCGGCGATGGGTCTTCATAGTCCTCATCCAAAAGATTAAAAACCGAAACAGATATTTCGAGATTTTTAAAAAAATCATGGAAGGTGAGGCTTGTGTCTAAACGCTGGTGGGAAGAAAGATCACCCCTTGAATCTCCCTGAGCCCTCTTTTTTTTTCCACAAACATAAAGATTTGCATTCAGGGTGAGGCACCGGCTCAACTCAAAGTTGCCGCCGACATTCCCCTTGTGTCGGGCCACATCCGGCAGTTCTCTGTTGGTTGCATCATCCTCAGATTCTTGAAAGGTGTAATTTAAATAAAAAGCAAATTTATTATTTATTTTGCCGTCAAATTCCAGTTCAATTCCATCCACAGTCACATCCCCGATATTTTCATATGTTTTTGCTGTATTTTTTATAAGATCCTCAATCTTACTGTGAAAACAGGTGATACTCCCTTTAAAGGCCGGGGCAAATTGATAAAAAAGAGCGGCTTCATAGGTTTGAATAATTTCCGGATCCAAATGAGGATTACCTGCAATTTCACCGTTGTTCATATTATACAGTTCCTCCACACTGGGGGCCCTAAATGCCATACCGTAAAGGATTTTTATATCAGCCTTGTCACTGATACTCCAGTTAATGCCAACTCTGGGATTGGTTGTACTGCCGGAGATGCTGTAATGATCATGCCTGACCCCCACAGTAAGATTTACATCCTTTATAATATCTTCCCATTCGTCCTGAAAATATACTGCCCATATTTCCTGTGTAACATCATATTTATTCCAGTTTAAGGGGTGGTCACCGGTTCTCCGGAACCAGGGAATAGGCTCATAGGTTCCCAGGTCAACATTACCTTCCCATCCAAGTTTATGGCGCTTGAATCGTTCAAAGATAAAACCAAAGGTAAAATGATTTTTGGGTAACAGCTGATAACCCAGCCTTATTTCCCCGCCAATGTTGTCATCCTTATAAAAACATTTTACTTTTGCGCCGTCGGCATAGAATCCGGAATAAGCGCCCTCCGGCATTATCTCAAAAAAGACGTCAAAATCGTAGTAGTCGTAGTAAACCCTGGTGAAGAGATGTAGCTTTTTCCCCACCTCCCTTTCATAATTCACCTCGGCAAAATATTGGGTATATTCCTGGTTAGTATCGTCATTAAGTATATAACCAGCTCCCAAATATGGACCTTCTTCTTTTTCATACCGTTTGAACAAAAAAGTAAAGTCATGGTATTTGGCTTTCAGATTGATATCAACAACCTCCCTGGGAAACTGAGTTTTCCCTGAATTACCAAGCCCATCTGATTTTATCTTTAAATCGTCGCTGTTTGTTTTATTATATTCAAAGGAACCTGAAACTCCAAATTCACCCCAGCTTTTTCCAAAAATAGCGGTCTCTTTATGAAAATCAAAGCTCCCTGCGCTTGCATGAATTTCAAATCCGTCTATTTCTTCGGGATTTTTGGTAATAACATTTATCACCCCTAAAAAAGCACTGGTGCCGTAAAGGGCAGAGCCTGGGCCGCGAATTATCTCCACCTGCCTAATATATTCCACCGGAATAATGTCAAACTGGGAAAAGCTCCATGCTACTGCCGCAGTCTGGGGCTCATTTATACTATGACCATCCACCATGAACTTAATCTTTTCAGAGTTAAATGTCTTTATCCCCCGAACCTCAAGCTCCATCTGGCCCATATAATTAATTGAGGTTCCAAAGCCTGGAATCCTGTGAAAATATTCCCCTAAGTTTCTAATTCCCATCTTTTTTAATGCATCCCCTGTAACCACCGTTACCATAGCCGGGGCATCATAAATTTCATGGGGACTCTGGGTGGCAATGGTAACCACAGGAATCTTCTCAAAAAGAAACTCTTCTGTGAACTCTTCCTGGGCAAAGGCCGGCATTACAAGCAAAAAGACCATAAATGTTAAAAATATTGTTTTTTGCATAAAAAGCCTACCTTTATTAGCCGTATAAAAGAAAAAATCTCTTTTTTTGCCCATATCTGCGTGGGCTTTAAATTTGACTCCAAATAAACTCTTAGCGTTATCTTCGAAAGATTTCAATATATTTTTGCTGTTAAAATTTTCGTTTTTCTTGATCCCGATGAAAAATTCTGGTTTTTTAAAAAAAACTGGAACGGATTGATAATATAAAAATTGTATATTACAATGTAATTAATTTTGCGCTGAGGAGGTATTTAAAAATGAATATGCTATTGAATAAACTGACGCACATTGAGGCAATAAGGAAAAATCAATGAAATATCCATACGGAATATCGGATTTTAGCAGTATTATCATGGAGAAATAT
>CAZNFB010000185.1:0-5563 GCA_964572105.1 uncultured Desulfobacteraceae bacterium | reverse complement strand
ATTTCTCAATAAGTGTTATCTTGACCTTAAAGAATTAAGGAGAAAATATGCGAGTAATTGATTTGTTAAAAGAAAAAAAAGAAAAACCTGTCATCTCTTTTGAATTTTCCAGGGCAAAGACTGAAAAGGCTGCTCTGAATCTTGATAAAGCTCTTGATAATCTTGCAAAGGCCGAACCTGATTATGTATCGGTGACTTTTGGTGCAGGGGGCTCCACCCGTGACGGTTCCTTTCAGCTTGTGGAGAAACTTAAAAATGAGAAAAAATTTAAAGTAGCGGCATATATTGCAGGTATCGGTTTAGGCCCTGATGATTTAACCTCTGTTCTGAACAAGTTTAAAACCCTTGGAATTGAGACTATTTTTGCCATACGGGGTGATGAACCCCAGGGGGATGCAGACTTTAAGCCAGATCCTGATGCCAAAAAGTATGCTTCAGAACTGATTTCCTTTATCCGTGAAAAATATGATTTTTGTATAGGTGCGGCTGGTTATCCAGAGGGGCATCTTGAAGCGGAAAGCATGGAAAAGGATATTGAATATCTTAAGCTGAAACAGGAAAATGGGGCTGAGTATATTGTTGCACAATACTTTTATGATAATCAGTTTTTTTATGACTATGTTGATCGCTGCAGAGCCGCTGGAATAACTGTGCCGATAATACCCGGTATTATGCCGATTTATACGGTTAAAATGACAGAAATGCTGGCAAAAGTCTGCGGAACAGCTATTCCTGATGGGGTGAGTCAGGAACTGGCAAAAATACCTTCAGATGATAAAGGAGCTATAGTACAATTTGGAATTGATCTTGCTACACAGCAATGCAGAGATTTGCTCAAGCATGGTGTCGATGGGCTTCATTTTTATACAATGAACCGTTCCAAGTCTGTACTTACTATTTTAAATACGCTCAAAAATGAGGGTATTTTATAGCTTTTTTGGAACCCTTTGATTTTAGTTTACACTTTATGTAACTATTCAGCATCACTGATTTTAAGCATGCTTCAGATTATACCTGTTCGGTAGATAAATGAAAACAAAACAAAGGTTAAAAGACTTTAATCAAGCAAGGCTGTGGTTGTTCGTAGTAATTTACGGGGCAACTATAGGGGTGCTTGTTGGCATATTGAGTCGTCTGTTTACGTCATGCTCGTCTTCTATGATGTCGGGTATTACTGGTGCTTTCGGCGGAATGACGCTTGCATTAATTATTACTCACTTTCAAGGATGGTTCCTAAAAGCATCCTCTGAACATGAAAATAAAGATCACTTTTCAACAAAAGATGAATAAAAATCTATGAAAGGAAAGTGTCTAATCTTCATTTGACTCTTGTTGCTATAACGTACTGTTTATATTTTCATTAAAATTCATAAAAAATGGAATCATAACAAATGCATTCTACGGATGAACCGTAGATGTCGACGTTCACGGTGGCTTCGCCACCGTGAATCGGTGAGAATGTGGCATTGAAATCAGGACAATAAGAAAATGAAAATATACTTGGATAATTGTTGCTTTAACCGTCCATTTGACGACCAATCTCAAATCAGAATTAGACTTGAATCGGAAGCAAAATTGAAGATTCAAGAAGAAATTCGGGATGGAAAAATACAGTTGATTTGGTCATACATATTAGATTATGAAAATGATAAAAATCCATTCAAGGAGCGTAAAATACAAATTTGTGGTTGGAAGAAATATGCGATAATTGATATCCAGGAAAATAATGAATTGCTTGAAATAGCTGGTTCGTTGAGTCAAAAGGGGATTAAAAAATATGATTCACTACATATTGCTTGCGCTATTTTATCACAATGCAAATATTTTTTAACCACAGACGATAATATACTGCGACGGTCAAACCTAATAGGATCTATTAATGTAAATGATCCAATCGGTTTTATAAAGGAGGTCTTATCATGATAACGGATACAGAAATTAGATTGAAAGGACTTCAAGTCCTAACCAAATTTCTTGGAGATGTTGAAGCAGAACGCTTTGTTGGTTTAATTCAGCGAGAACTATTTGATTATACAAAATGGCGTCAAGGGCTGGATGAAAATTTATCTATAAAAGAAATCAGTCAAAAAGCAATGGCTTTAAGAATAAAAAACACCGAACAATCGCATACACGCTGACACCCAAAGCTGAGCCGTTTTCCCATTTGTGTGACACATCATAAACAGTCGCATTTGTCAAGTCCTCATTGGCTTTGGGTGCAGGTGATGCGTACGTTACTATACACTATACACTATACCGATTAGCTGAATAGTTACTTTATTTCTTGAAAAGGCACTTAAACATTAAAGTTTTAGGGCCGCAACCTGCATTATTCAGGTTTTTTTGTTATTGATATTACTTTCACATCTTTAACAGGTTTACTTGCAGAGTCGACTTCAACCAGGCCCAGTTTATCTACTACATCCATCCCCTGTATAACCTTTCCAAATACAGTATGTTTTCCAATGAGCCAGTCAGCATTCACAAGGTTTATAAAAAATTGTGATCCATTTGTCCCTGGTCCTGCATTAGCCATTGCAAGGCAGCCTCGTGTGGGTGGATGGGGAGAGCCTTTTTTGCTGTACATATAACCCATGTTTTCCATTACATCTTGTACTGTCAGAGCCTGTAAGGCTTTGCTTATATCGTCTTTTCTTTTGTCCAGTTCTTCCTGGGAAGTGATGCTGAGTTTTTGAAACAGTGGTGCAATAATATTTCGGCGATAATCATCTTCGTTTTTGACCATAAGATATGGGTGAACCCCTTTTTCAGGATCAATTGCCTGCATTTTATCCAGCCCAAGTCCTGATGCATCTATTTCATCTTGAAAAGTATATCCTGGCCCCCCTGTTCCATTACCCAGGGGACAGCCTCCCTGAATCATAAAATCCTTAATTATTCTGTGAAATATCAGGCCGTTATAAAATGGTTTTTTAATTTTTTTATTTGTTGTTGAATCGATAAACTCTTTTGTTCCTTCGGAGAGTCCTATGAAATTGGCCACTGTTTCCGGAGCGGAATCAGCAAATAATTCTACAAAAATATCGCCGGATGATGTTTTGATTATATATACGGGATTTTTAGATTTCATGCTATTATTCTCTTCAGATTTTAGGATGGATGGATTAAATAAAATAAGAAAAAATGCCATGGTTAAAATTATACGATTAGTATTTTTCATTTTTTTTTATCCTATTGTAAGTTGCTATTATAAAAAAAACGATCCCAATACCCTATCTTAATACATGTAAAAAATCAAGATAATATTGGGCTCTTTGGTGGGGAAGAGGGTTCAGGCAGATGAAAGCTAATGGCATTTTGACCATGGGCCATAAGATAAAAATTTTATCTTGCTCATTCACCCATTAAATGTGTTATATTCATACAGAATTACACCTGTTTTATATTAATAGGATTAGTAACTATTTAGTTGATATGTAAGCGTGCAGGAATAATCTGGTTAAACCATGAAAAACTCACGCATAAGAGGCCGTAAAGAAAGAACCTGTTACAGATATAAGCTTGCGTAATAGTATACCGGTAAATGATATAAATATGCCCAGCTCTGATGGGTTCCTCCTTAACGCTCTTTAATACGTTTAAACAATTTTAATCAGATCATACCTGTTGCGTGTCTTAAAACAGCAACGCTGAATAGTTACTATAATTATTGTACTTTTCCAATAGGTTTGAGTAAAGTTGTGTGAACTCCATGGTTTCTGATTTGACTAAATTGGTTTGTGTATAATTCCCAAACTCGTTGAAAATGTACATTTATTTTGGGTTGGATTTATTTTGGAATTTATCAGGAGGGTATAATTATGGCAAAGAAAGTGTTGATTATAGGAGGTGTTGCAGCCGGAGCAAAGGCGGCATCCCGTATTATGAGGCGTGACCCTGAAATGGAAGTGATCATTTTGGAGAGGGGTGAAATCATATCTTATGGAGCCTGCGGCCTTCCATTTTTTATTGAAGACAGAGTAAAAAACCATGAGGAACTTATTTCTACTCCCACAGGTGTTATACGTAATCCGGTTTTTTTTAAAAATGTCAAGGGTGTAACCGTACATATTAAAACAGAAGCAAAAAAAATTGATCGGGAAAATAAAATTGTTTCAGCGGTAAATCATAATACCGGTGAAGAGCTTGAATATCCCTACGACAGCCTTGTTCTGGCTGTGGGGGGAACCCCTGTTGTGCCGCCCATAGACGGGGTAAGCTTAAAAAATATCAATAAATTAAGTACAATTGAAGATGGAATTGTAATTAAAGAAAAGCTTGCAGGGAAAAAGGTTAAAAAAGCTGTAATTGTAGGTGCCGGGTTAATAGGCCTGGAAATGATAGATGCGTTAAAACATTGGGGTGCTCATGTTACGGTTGTTGAAATGCTCGATACTGTGCTCCCTGCTCTCCTTGACAGGGATATGGGGTTGATAGTGGGGGCTCATTTAAAAAGTATCGGAGTCAGGGTTTTAAATTCTGAGGCTGTGATAAAGTTTGAAGGTGATGAAAACGGGAATGTAAAAAAAGTTATCACAAATAAAAATGAACTTGATGCTGATATGGTTCTCATGGCCATAGGTGTCAGGCCGAATATTGAACTTGCAAAAAATGCGGGTCTTGAAATTGGTGAAAGCGGAGCCATTTTTGTAAATGAATATCTTCAGACAAGTGATCCATCTATTTATGCTGGAGGAGATTGTGCAGAGAACACCAATCTTCTGACAGGTAAAAAAGTATACGCTCCCATGGGGTCTGTGGCAAATAAGCATGGACGTATTATTGCCGATCATATAATCGGAAATCCAGTTTCTTTTCCTGGAATTCTTCAAACAGGAATCTGCAAGGTGTGTGAGTATAATGTGGGGAGAACCGGGCTTTCTGAAAAAGATGCGTCTGCGTTGGGTTTTGATGTTGAAACTATTATCAGTCCTGCACCTGACCGGCCCCATTTTTATCCAGGGAATCAGCCGATTATCATTAAACTTGTGGCTGACAAAAAAACCAAAAAGATTCTTGGTGTACAGGTAATAGGCCCCGGAGATGTTGCAAAACGTGTGGATGTTGTGGGAACTGCCTTAACCTTTGGGGCAACTGCGGAACAGTTGTCATCAATAGATTTGGCCTATGCCCCCCCGTTTTCACCGGCCCTGGATAATATAATAACAGCCGCTCATGTTATGATGAACAAACTTTCCGGCCTTGCAAGGGGTGTTTCTCCTTTATATGTAAAAGAGAAGCTTGATAATAATGATGATTTTATATTGCTCGATGTAAGGAGCCCTGATGAATATAATTCTATCCATATTGAGCATCCAAATGTCAAGCTTATCCCCCTTGGGAAGCTTCGGGAGGAAGCAAAAAACCTTCCAGTTGATAAGGAAATAATTGCCTTTTGTAAAATAAGTCTGCGGGGATATGAGGCTCAGCGTATTCTGGATGGATACGGGTTTAAGGATGTTAAATTTATGGATGGGGGTGTTTTGGCATGGCCATTTGATAAAATTACCGCAGATTAGATCTTATAATCAAACCACCTGTTTTGCGGGTGGTTTGATGTTTA
>CAZNFB010000184.1:0-5615 GCA_964572105.1 uncultured Desulfobacteraceae bacterium | reverse complement strand
ATATATTCGCTGAATAGTTACAACTTTGCGCAGCTTAATTGTATAGATTGTCGGACAACTACCCGATTTTGAAATTTGGTTTACATTTTAATTTTTGGATTTCCCCACGTTCGATATTTCTGTGTGCGGAAATCCAGTTTTAATATAAATAGTTAATATAATTATTAAAAAATCGTTATAAACATAAATTGTTTATGGAGGTTAAATCTCCTGGATAGTCCTTGCAATAATAGTATCCTGGGTTTTTTTGTTAAGAGTGGTAAACTGCGCGCTGTACCCGGCCACACGAACAATAAGCTCGTTGTAATCTTCCGGTTTTTTCTGAGCAGATAAAAGAGTCTCGTTATCGACTATATTAAACTGGACATGATTAATTCCAAGATCACACCATGTTTCTATGTACGATTTCCAGACCCCAAATCCCTTATCTCCTGCAAGCTGAACCGGTGAAAGGCGCTGATTCAGCAAATCAGCCCTGAACATGGTCTCATGATCAAGCTTTCCAACGGAATTTAAAACCGCTGTTGGGCCTTTTTTATCAAGCCCTGCTCCGGGGGAGCAGCCTCCGTCATAGCAAGTGTCCCCAAGGCGTCTTCCATTGGGCAGAGCACCCAGAAGAGCTCCTGCAACTGTATAAGCTGCAATATTCTGGGGAACCATGGGAATCCCCTTGGATCTTGTGCCCCAATCCTGACACGGAAGGGCAACCTCATCACGCATTCTCTCATGAATTTTCACTATGAGATCATCCGCATATGGGTCATCATTACCCCATTTGGGAGCGTTTACAAATTCCATACGCTCTTTTTCATACCCTTCCCAGTTGGACTTAAGCATCCCAAGGAGCTGCTCCATAGTATATTTCTTTTCATCAAATACGAACTTCTTTATGGCTACAAGGGAGTCCATTCCATCCATCCAGATAAATGTGGTGAGCCAGTTATTTCCATATTCGCGCCTCTGGAAGCAGTTAAGTCCTTTTTCCACGCAACGTTCATAGGTTGCAGAAAGATGGGGCCTTCCCATATGCTCTTCAACAACCCGGGTCATATTTCTCATCTTGACGGCTTCCCAGTGAATCACCTTGAACTGTTCAACAGTAGCATTAACAAGCTCATCAAAGGTCATTTTTGTGGGATCCCCTGTTTTGGGGCCGATCTGCATATTAAATATGGGATTAAAGCCGTTCCACAGGGCAAGTTCCATACATTTTGAACCAAATGTAGCACTGGAGGAATATCTTGCAGGCATGCACCCATCCTTAGTATCGGGGCACGGCACAATACATGCCTGAGCCGTCCATGTTCGCGCCTCTTCTTCAGGCGTGTTACTCCAGAACATATTTGCTTTTATAAGGACCTTATCATTTCTGATATTAGGATAACCAAGCCCATGGCGTATGCACTCAAAAGCATTTTTCAATACATCGTCAGGCATTTCCTTGTTATATCTTAAAGCGAATGTGGGTGAGACACATCGGACAAGACGTGCAGCTTCGAGAATAAGGTTGGTAAGATCATTATACTTCATCCCCCCTTTTTCATCGACACCACCTAAAGTCCATACATAGGGACCAGGATCACCTGTCATCAGCTCTCGGCTCTGACGATTCCGGCAGCTCCCATATTCAAATGCACGGATAAGATATTCACACATGTAATCAAGAGCATCTTCCCTTGTCAGGGTTTTTTCTTTGATAACATCCTGCTCATACCACTCCCAGAACCACCAGTCATTATGTGTAGGCCATGATCCATCAGCTTTTTCAAACTTTCGGCACATGGTCTGAATCTGTTCAAACTGCAAAGCTTCAGGGAAATTTCTCGGAGGGTTTTCAGGAACCCAGGCGCAACGTTCGGAAATATCCAGTAATTCCTGTTTCCTGCTGGAATCGGTTTCAAAATTTTCCGCTATTATTCTTGCGAGCCTTGAAAGACGTTGAGCATACTTTAGCTCTGCTTCCAGGGTCATCTTCATCGACTTCCAGTTATCAATTCTTTTCAGATAATGGTATTCATCATCAAATTCAGGTTTTGCGCCCACTTTGTAAAGAACATCATCTGCATCTTTTAATTTACCGTCAATCTCGTCAATAATCGCCTTGTAACCTTTTTTATAATAATTAAATTGGGATGTGCAGTAACCTCCGGTTTCAAGATGGGCACCACCCGTAAAGGTCTGTGTGGTTCTGGCCATGATCATCTGACGCTTGCTTAAAATTCTTTCAGTCATAGCCTGCATTGTGTAAGGCTTCATTACTTTCAGAGCCTTTGCAATGTCATCACGTTTATCTTCGTCTACTATATCATCTTTATCATTTAAGTAGTCTTCATTTAAGGAATGGGAACCGTTGGGAGTCCAGAAAATCTTATTGGGAGCTGAACCGCAATATCCAATGATCCGCGCTTTATCGACAATAAATACGGGGATTTCAGCATTGATTGTTTCTAGCGCCCTCGACCAGGTCAACATATACGGTTCGATTTTGGCTTCTTCAGTATCAAAGGCCCTGGCAAAATGAATGGGGCCAAATTCACAGAGTTTAACCCCTGGAAGATATGACCCTGCTTTTGTAGCTTTTGACCAGATTGATTTCCTCAAATGATCTACGCGTGGAGAACGTGCTTTCTCCGCCCACCACCAGTATTCCCTTTTATCCAATAGACTTTGTAATTTATCCTGCTTTTCTCCTGTAGCCATTTTAAAACTCCTTTTCTGTTTTATTTTTGAGCGAGCCATTAGTTTGGATTTTGTCAGTAATATCCGGTTAGAAAGTTGCAAGAAAGAAAATCCGGGAAGTTTAATTGTTTTTTCCGCTATTGCGAAATTTATTCAATACACTACAAAAACAATTAAACTCCCCTCACGCAAAATTTTAACCGGATACTTTTGGACTTTTGTTAAAAAATTACCTAAAATTTTATAACTTTAAAATAGTTAACCGAATAATTACTATATTACAATAATATAACAATAGATATCAGCATATTATCAAGTAACAGTGGCCCATCATAATTGTACGCAGCATCCACCTTAAAGGAGAAGTGCAACGGACAATTATCAAAAAATGTTATAATGAGCAGTAATTATGAAAGTTAAATTTCCTGAATAGTCCTTGCGATAATGGTATCCTGGGTTTTTTTATTAAGAACTGTAAATTGCGCACTGTATCCAGCTACACGAACAACAAGTTCAGTGTAATCTTCCGGTTCTTTTTGGGCAGCCAACAGAGTATCATTATCAACCATATTAAATTGCACATGATTAATTCCCAGGTCACACCATGTTTCAATATAGGATTTCCAGATATCAAATCCTTTATCACCCGCAAGCTGAACAGGTGAAAGACGCTGATTTAACAAATTCGCACGAAACATGTTTTCATGATTAAGTTTTGCAACAGAATTTAAAACTGCGGTGGGACCTTTTTTATCCAGCCCGGCTCCCGGGGAACAGCCTCCATCATAACAGGTGTCTCCAAGACGCCTCCCATTGGGCAAAGCACCCAGAAGGGCTCCACCAACAGTGTAAGCAGCAATATTCTGCGGAACCAGTGGAATCCCTTTGGATCTTGTACCCCAATCCTGGCATGGAAGGGCAACTTCATCACGCATTCTCTCATGTAACTTTACAATAAGATCATCTGCATATGGATCATCATTACCCCACTTGGGGGCATGTACAAAATCCATACGCTCTTTTTCATACCCTTCCCAGTTCGCCTTGAGCATTCCCATCAACTGCTCCATCGTATATTTTTTATCATCATATACGAGCTTTTTTATCCCAACTAGGGAATCCATACCATCCATCCAGATAAATGTTGTAAGCCAGTTGTTCCCGTATTCACGTCTCTGAAAACAATTTAGCCCATCTTCCACGCACCGTTCATATGTAGCCGAAAGATGAGGCCGGCCCATATGCTCTTCTATAACCCGGGTCATATTCCTTATTTTAACAGCCTCCCAGTGAATAACCTTAAACTGCTCAACAACTGCATCTGTCAACTCTTCAAAGGTCATTTTTATGGGGTCTCCGGTTTTGGGACCAATTTGCATCTGAAATATTGGATTAAATCCATTCCACAAGGCAAGTTCCATACATTTTGAACCGAGGGTGGAACTGGAGGCATAACGGGCAGGCATGCAGCCGTTTTTGGTGTCAGGACATGGAACAATGCAGGCCTGGGCTGTCCAGGACCGAGCCTCTTCCTCCGGCGTATTGCTCCAGAACATATTAGCCTTTATCAAAACTTCATCATTTCTGATATTGGGATAACCAAGCCCGTGACGTATACATTCAAAGGCATTCTTTAAAACATCTTCAGGCATATCCTTGTTGTATCTTAACGCATATGTGGGTGACACACATCTGACAAGGCGAGCTGCTTCAAGAATAAGATTTGTTAAATCATTATACATCAATGTCCCGTCTGGACCCTTTCCCCCCAAAGTCCAGACATAAGGCCCTGGATCCCCGGTCATGAGTTCCCTGTACTGACGACTTCCTATTCTTCCGTATTCAAAAGCACGAATAAGATATTCACACATGTAATCAAGAGCATCTTCTCTTGTTATGGTTTTTGCTTTAATAACATCCTGTTCGTACCACTCCCAGAACCACCAGTCATTATGCGTAGGCCATGATCCATCAGCTTTTTCAAATTTTCTGCATGTAGTCTGAATTTGTTCAAATTGCAAAGCTTCAGGAAAATTTCTTGGGGGGTTTTCAGGAACCCAGGCACAGCGTTCGGAAATATCCAGTAATTCCTGCTTTCTTTCCGGATTGGTTTCAAAATTTTCAGCTATTATTTTAGAAAGCCTTGAAAGACGTTTAGCATACTTAAGCTCCGCTTCCAAAGTTAGTTTCATTGTCTTCCAGTTATCAAGCCTTTTCAAATAATAATATTCATCATCAAATTCAGGTTTTGCGCCAACCTTGTAAAGAACATCATCCGCATCTTTTATTTTACCATCAATCTCTTCTATAATTGCTTTGTAGCCTTTTTTATAATAATTAAACTGGGAGGTGCAGTACCCTGCAGTTTCCAGATGGGCCCCGCCAGTAAAAGTCTGAGAAGTTCTGGTCATAATAACCTGGCGCTTGCTTAGAAGTCTTTCAGTCAAAGCCTGCATTGAATAAGGCTTCATAATTTTCAGCGCTTTTTCGATTTCATCACGCTTATCTTCGTCTAGTATATTATCCTTGTCATTTAAAAAATCTTCATTCAAGGAATAAGAACCATTTGGAGTCCAGAAAAGCTTATGGGGAGCTGAGCCGCAATAACCGATTATTCGTGCTTTATCCACAATAAATACAGGTATTTCTGCATTAATTGTTTTTAATGCCCTTGACCAGGTCAGCATATACGGCTCAATCTTGGCCTCTTCGGTATCAAAAGCCCTTGCATAATGGATAGGCCCATATTCACATATTTTAACACCTGGGAGGTACGCAGATCCCTTAGATCCTTTTGACCATACAGCCTTTCGTAAATAGTCTATGCGTGGAGAACGCGCCTTTTCAGCCCACCACCAGTATTCCCTTTTGTCCAGTAAATCTTGTAATGTGTCCTGCTTTTCTCCTGTGGCCATTTTAAACTCCTTTATTGTTTA
>CAZNFB010000183.1:0-5617 GCA_964572105.1 uncultured Desulfobacteraceae bacterium | reverse complement strand
CGGTTGGCATCAGCCAAAAGTCCTGGCAAAACAGAGCGTTTCCCCTCCTTGACCGCCAGACTGAAATCGATTCCGCCGGCAACCCTGTCTTCCGTGGCATTAAGCGGCAAGGTTACAACCCTGACCTTCTGATATTGAATTTTATGCGCAGATTCTTTTTCCCTGCACCTTTCACACATCCTGCCTTGATCTTGATCATCGGGATCGCAAAAACAGGGGCATCCCGCAACCACCCTGATCTCGGGCAGTAATGTAGCCAGGGCACGCACAGCAGTCGATTTGGCCGTACCCTTTTCCCCCCGGATCAGGAGGCCGCCAATCTTCGGATTAATCGCATTAAGCAGCAACGCAAGCTTTAAATCTTCCTGCCCGACAATGGCTGCAAATGGATATGTTCTTTCAGCTTTCGTTTTCATAATCATTTTTTTCCATGTCCCTAACATCTTTTATTCCGGAATTGCCGTTACATATCCATCCAGATTGTAAAGTTTGACCCGGATACCAAAAAGGGTTGACAAGTTATCCTGGGTAATTACCTCCATCCCGCCAGAAACCATAACCCTGTTTCCTTTCAACAATGTAAAACTGGAAGCATAGCGCAGGGCCAGATTGATATCATGCATAGCAATAACAGTGGTCAATGCATACTCGGCGGTTTCCTGCTGTAGAATTTCCATAACTTCAATTTGATTTTTTAAATCCAGATTACTGGTGGGTTCATCCAGGAGCAGAATCTCCGGCTTTTGGACCAGAGCCCGAGCAATAATCGTTTTCTGCAGTTCTCCACCACTCAAGTGGGTTAGAGGCCGAAGGGCCAGATGCCCAAGATTAAATTTTTTCATAACGGCAAAGACAATTTTTTCATCCTCGATTCCGAAGTTCCATTTCAGATGGGGTTTACGGCCAAGCAAAATATAATCTGTAAGCGTTAATTCACATGTTTGTTGTTGCTGGGCGACATAGCCGATGCGCCTGGCGATCTGATTCAAAGTGAGATCGGCCAAGTCTTTACCTGCTATCAAAATTTTGCCGGATCGGGGTTTCAATAAACGGTTTAACAATTTCACCAAAGTCGATTTTCCTGCCCCATTGACCCCCAGGATAATATGTATCTGCCCTGCATTTAAGCAACAGGTCAAATCCTCCAAAACTACCTTCTGCTCGTATCTATAAGCAAGACTATCGATTTCAATTCTCATCAGTTATTCCCTTTGCCAAAAAGCAGGAAAAGAAAAACCGGCGTTCCAAAAAAGGAAGTTACAACCCCGGCCGGCAGCGCCACAGGGTCAAGAACAAACTGACCGATCAGGTCAGCAGCCAAAAGCATAATCACCCCTGAAAAAGCGGCCAGAGGAAAAAGCAAACGATTATCAGGACCGATCAGGCGGCGTCCAATATGAGGAGCAACCAGACCGACAAAACCCAGGATGCCGAAAAACGTAACGGTTACCGCAGTTATCAGGGAAGCCATAAACATGCTGATCAGTCGCAGCCTGTTAACGTTGACTCCGAGACTCTGTGCGACATCACCACCAGCCAGCAACGCATTATAACTATGGCGGTTAAAGAAAAAATAGATGGAGGTTAAAAAAATTACACCAGCCATCAATCGCAGATCGGACCAGGAAGCCCTGGCAAGGTCACCAAAGGTCCAGTGAACAATTAAAGCCAATTGGGTTTCATCGGCAAAATATTGAAGAAAAGTAGTACCGGCCATGAACAGAGAGCTTAAAGCCACCCCTGCCAGAATAATTGATTCCGGCCCGGCCCGGCGAAGCCTGGCCAGCAGAATGATGATAAAAGTTGTCACCAGGGAAAAAACAAAAGCTGACAAGTTGATAAATGCAGTGGAATCCAGAAAATTGAGACAATCCGGTAATCCAGAAAAAGTACCGAGTAAAGTAATACCCAGAGATGCGCCGAAAGCTGCCCCCTGGGCAATCCCTAAAGTCGTTGGTGCAGCCAATGGATTATGCAAAACCGCCTGGAGCACTGCCCCGGCCAGGGCCAGACCGATCCCCCCCAGCAACGCCCCTGTTAGACGAGGCAAACGGATCTGCCAGACAACCAAAGAGGCCGGGCCGGAATCTTCAAAAAACAGAATATTGAAAATCCTGTTTACAGAAATATCGGTAGTTCCGCTCAAAAGCACCATAACAAAAGCCGGCAGCAAGAGTACCGCAACAGCCAGCACAATCATTACCCGGCGCCGACGGTAAGCATGGTAAACATTTTTTATTGAGTTCATTGAATTTCCGTCAAAGGTTTAAAACCGCCAAAGATCTTTGCCATTTTCTTGTAAAGCGGACATCCGACAAAAAAGGTATAAAGTGTATCAGCCAACTCCGGAATTTCTATATCCTGAAAGCGGTCAGGATATAATATCTTGCCGATATAGTAGGTTTCTGCCAATACAGTGGCCGGAGCGGTAGCATAATAATGAGGCATGAGACCGTATACCTTTCCTGCCCTAATCGCCGGAAGTTCTCGGTATAAAGGCTCTTTCAACTCCCGGGAAACAAGCTCAAGACCGCTTTCGCAGATAAAAATCACTTCGGGAGCAAGGTTAATAAAAGTCTCTCGTTTAATTGACATACGTCCTCTAATCAGTTTTTTTTTAACGGGTAAAGATTTAACGATATTTTCAGCATGGATCAGTTCAAAGGGAGGATAGTCCCGGCTGGTGCCCAGAAGGCCGTGCGCCACTTTAAACTGGATACCCCCAAGATAAACTTCCTTCCTCTTTTCAATGGGAATACCAGCGGTCCGCTGTTCAAAATCAACCAGGCACTCTTTGATTTTTCCGATCACCGCTTTCGCACGCTTTTCTTTTTTACAAATCTCTCCAACCAGTTGTAATGATTTGAAAAATCGTTTGCGGCCCGCGCCCAGATCACCAAGATCAAGCACAACCACAGGAATTCCAGTCTGACGCTGCAATTGTTTCGCTATTCGTATTGCCCCGCTGCCGATAAAAATTATATCAGGATGCAGCTTGATTATCTTCTCGGGTTGGGGTTTATTACGTGAGCCGATAATCGGCAGATTCCCCAGTTGCGGGTTGGCCATGCGGTAAGGACGGCCCTGGGACCCAACCCACCGGGTAGAGACCGCTTCATGATGTTCAACCCCGACAACCCGGTCGACCAGATCAAGATAGCATACAATACTCAAAGCTCCACGCAGGGCGATAATCTGCCCCACGCTGTCCGGAACCTTAATGGTTCTTCCAGCAAGATCCGTAACTGTCCTGGCCATAACAGGGACCACAGAAAAAATTATCATCATTGCCCATATCAGAAGAACACTGAACCAGACAGATTTAAACCTGAATACCAACATTTAAAGAACCTCCATTATTCGATTTTATTAACTCAATCGAGCCCATGCATAACCCGCATTAAAAATATATTTTTAACGAAGTGATCACATTAATGCCCGGTTCAGATAGAAAGTCCTTATAGTTCAAATGACTGCGGTATTTTTTATCGAAAAGATTTTCCACATTCAGTGACAGGGTAATATCTTTTATGCCTGCATAATCAAATTTGACTCCACTACGCAGGTTAAAGAGGGCATAACCCGGGGTTTTTTCTTCACCATCGGCTGGATGATCCTGGGAATCGTACATATTGCTGCTGAATTCAAACCAGTATTTCAGTCCCCTGGATAATTCACCTTTCCAGCGGAGTCCCAAAAGTCCGTTCAGCGGAGGAATCTTATTGAGACGGCTATGGGTATGACGTTCCCGACCTTCAACGTAAGCCAGATTGCCGAAAATAGTTAGTTGTTTCAGAATATCGAACTCAAGGGAACCGTCGGCGCCATAAAGTTCGGCATCAGAAATATTGACATATTCATGAGCTTCCATGCCGGCAAATGTTGCCCCACGATCTACCAGATCAATATAGTCATTGATGCGGTTGTAGAAAGCGCTGAAAGAACCCCGCAAACGGCGATAATTCAATTTAAACCCTGTATCGACATTATAGGAATATTCCGGATCCAGGTCTGGATCTCCCAGCAAGATATAAGATCCTCCCCTGGTAGAATAGAGTTCAAAAATATCGGGAGCCCGGAAACCTGATGAAAAATTAGTAGTTAAATGGATATTTTCGTTCAAAGCATAGAGCATCCCCAGATTGAAAGTGACAGCATCATCGTTTTTACTCTTAAAATGGTTGGGAGTACTTGTACTATTTATAACAGTTTGCCCTGTTCGATCATATGAGTCGGTTTTAAATATCACATCATCAGCATCAGCGAAAAAATAATCATAACGCAAACCGGCCAGAATTGTAAATGAATCACCCAAATACAGCTCATCCTGGGCAAAAATACCAAAATGGTCACGCTTGGCATCGGGCACGGGCTTAAAAGTTATAACTTTAGCGGTAATGTTTTTGTTATTCTTTTTCTTGATCTGCTCTTCATCACCATCACAGTCTTCATGGACATACTCGACTCCGGTGATCAAACGATTATTTTCTCCCAGATCAATACATGTCTGCAAGCTCGAACCGAGAGCGGATGAATCAATATCATTGCTTTTTAAGGTATGCATGGGTTTGCTTGAGCTAAAAATTTTACCCTTATATTTTCGTTTCTGATCAACATACCAGGTACGCAATTGCAAATCATCAATCAAGCCCAGATTACGACCATGATAAGCTAATTTGTAAGTATCTGTATCAAATTGGGTAAAGTGTGAATATTCAGCCCCTTGTAGCTGCGGCACTCCCATATCATCTATATTACTATTCCTTAAGGAAAAGCTTAAGTCATTATTATCATTAATAAAATAACGGCCTTTGAAATCTATGTTATCGGCTTCATATTGACTGTTATCAATATTATGACCGTCACCATTCTCATAGTCATCGGAGTCCCGCCCTGAAACAGCCAGTCCGAAATCAAAACCATAGCCACCACCACTAAGGCTGTAACGGCCAAACCAGCCATCATCAACAGATGAATAACGGCCTTCCGTAGAATTCAGAAAAGTCCATTTATCTTCTTGAGCAAAATCTGGTGTTTTGGTAATAATATTGATTACTCCACCCAGAGCATCTGTGCCGTAAAGCACCGACCCAGGGCCTTTAATAACCTCGATCCGTTCAATATTGCCAACATCAACGAAAGGTGTTAATGGGGCACGACCGGCCCAAAGATTATTTTCCCGGTCACCATCAATTAAAACCAAAACCCGATTACCACCCAGCCCCCGGATTACCGGAGCCACCTCCCACATTCCGGCACTGGAAAGGGAGACACCCGGCAACTCTTCAAGGGGTTGAGCTGCCGTTGCCGGGTTGTTAATCTCCAATGTCCGGGGTGTCACTACTTCCACCGGGGCTGATACATCAAAGCTTTTTTCCTTTATCCGGGTTGCAGTCACCACAATCTCATCCAGTGTTGTTTCCCCTCCAAACAAACCGTTGACACCCAAAAATGTAAATAGTACAAATATGACAAACACATTTACCAAAAAACTTTTTCCCAACCAGTTACCACACATTTTTTTTCTTCCTTTTAATAATTGATTAATTCAGCAATCCTTAGAATCTATAATTAAAACCGCAAATCCAAGTTCGGGGCGGCGCAAGCAAGCCGTCTC
>CAZNFB010000182.1:0-5626 GCA_964572105.1 uncultured Desulfobacteraceae bacterium | reverse complement strand
CCGGAGAATATAATGGCATTTCCCACTGATATGAAAATATGCAGCAGGCTTAGGACTGCTGGCAAAGATAAAAAAGGTGAAAAATAGTGGATTACCCGGCGGGTTTTAAAAAATATTTCCTCGGTTTTTTTTCAGTAATTTTGGTTTTTTTATGTATGGGTTCATATGCACATGGATATGTTCTTCACGGCTCCCATCTCCTTGAGTTAATGTCGAAAAAAGTGGGGAAAAGTAAAGGACTCCTTGTCTCGCAAAAATTGATAATTTATGATTCTGCAGATGAGAAAAAACCTTTGGAGTTTGCTGAAACTTTAAGCTATTTATTTCCTGAAAATTTCCGGTCAGATATAGTCGCTGAAAATACCCGGAGGTATCATATACTGTCGAATAATTTATCCATAACCTTAATTGATGGTCAGATAACTTCTGAAATTGAAACGGAGCTCGATTATTATAAAGATATAATCCTTTATAATTCCAGAGAATTATTGGAAAACAGGCTTGCAGATCTTGGAGTCGATTGTTCTGTTTCCAGTCTGGGGCGGCTTGATGGGAAAGTTGTTTATATAATCGGCTCTGAATATCCTGGCATAACACTTTCCCAGTTGTGGATAGACAAAGAGACATTTATGCCTGTAAGATGGATATTGGCACCCTGTGAAATCGATTCCAGGGAAAAATTACTGGATATACGTTATCTTTCCTGGAAGAAAATCGGCCATGTATGGTATCCTGGGGAGATAGAATTCTATCAGAACAATCTTTTATTTCGGAAAATTATTGTAGAAAAAATTGAACCTGATCCGATATTTTCTAAAAATAGATTTAACATCAATCGTATAAAAACTGCTTATAGCCTGAATGTTCCTGATTTGCCGGAGAAATCAGGCGGGTTGGATGAGGTTCAAAGAGCCATTGAAAAATTTAAAAAAATATATGAATAACCCCATCGGTTTTATCCTGAAAAACGGTACTTTGGTTTCTGTTTTTTTCTTATTTTTTTCTTCTTTTGCTTATTGTAACGGTGCAAATGATCTTGTTGAATTGTTTGATACGGGGGGTATTAACTGGAGCAAAGGGATAGTTGAGGCCAAGGGGACAAGTGAGCCATTTTCGAAGATATCTTCCCATGAAAAAATGGAGAATAAGTCCATAAAATCGGCACAACAGGATGCCTTGAATAATCTTTTTGAAACAGTAAAAGAGGTGAGGATAAATTCAGGATTAAAAGTTGGTCAGTTGATTATGAAAAATGGTTTGCTCTATTCAAAGGTGGAGGAGATGATTGGAGCTGCCCAACTTGTAAAACAGAAATATTTGTCTGATGGAACCGTGGAAATTGTTTTGCAGATGGGTCTATACGGAGGCTTTACACAACTTTTTCTCCCCTCTGGTATCAGGCAGATTGAACCGATTAAACAGATTGGTTCCAAAAGTTCTTTTTCCGTAAAAGTACCATCCGAGGCTGTTTTTACGGGACTTGTGGTTGATATGAGGGGTATTTATCTGGACCCTGCCATGGTTATTAGTATAATGGATGAAACAGGGAAAAAAGTTTATGGGTCAGCCTTTGCCGGCCGTGAGTTTGCTGTTCAGCACGGGATGTGCGGGTACGCACACTCCTTTGATTACGCTTTAAAAGCCCCAAGGGTTGCCAATAATCCTTTAATAGTGAAGGGTTTAAAAGTAGAGAACAGGAAATTTGACATTGTTATTAGTAATGCTGATGCGGCTAAAATTCGAAAAACTTCAGAGAATCTCACTTTTCTGAAAAAATGCAGGGTTATTATTCTGGTTGGTGGTTTTAAAGGGAATTGAATTAGGGAGGGCTATGAAAAAAGCGTTGATAACAGGTGTTACTGGCCAGGACGGGGCATATCTATCCCAATTTTTGCTTGAAAAAGATTATGAGGTTCATGGAATTAAACGAAGATCTTCTTCATTTAACACTTCCCGTGTTGATCATCTGTACAGGGATCTCCACGAGGAAAATGTCCGTTTTTTTATGCATTACGGTGATTTAACAGATGCCACAAACCTGATTCGAATCATACAGGAGATTCAGCCGGATGAAATTTATAATCTGGCGGCTCAAAGCCATGTTCAAGTCTCTTTTGAGACCCCTGAATACACTGCTAATTCCGATGCTCTCGGCACTTTGCGTATTCTTGAAGCCATCCGTATTCTCAATCTTGAAAAGAAAACCAGATTTTATCAGGCATCCACAAGTGAAATGTTCGGCAAGGTGTTTGAAACCCCCCAAAAAGAGACTACCCCCTTTTATCCCAGAAGCCCCTATGCCGCTGCAAAGGTGTATGCCTACTGGATTACGGTAAATTACAGAGAGGCATATGGCTTGTTTTCCTGTAATGGCATCCTTTTTAACCATGAATCTCCCATACGTGGGGAGACATTTGTTACCCGTAAGATAACACGGGCAGCTGCCCGGATTAAACTTGGGCTGCAGGATCTTTTGTATCTTGGAAATATTGATTCCAGAAGGGACTGGGGGTATGCAGCCGATTTTGTCAGGGGAATGTGGCTCATGCTTCAGGAGGAGACCCCTGACGATTTTGTTCTGGCCACCGGTCAGACCCGTTCTGTGAGGGAATTCGTTGAAAAGGTATTTATGGAAATCGGTGTTAAAATAGTATGGAAAGGTTCGGGGGTGGATGAGGTGGGAAAAGATGCTGCAACCGGCAAAGAGCTTATCCGTATAGATCCTCGTTATTTTCGGCCTGCTGAGGTTGACTTGCTCCTTGGAGATTTTACAAAAGCAAGGGAGAAACTAGGCTGGGAGCCGACTGTTACCTTTGATCAAATGGTTACCATGATGATCCAGGAGGATATAAAAGAGGCACAAAGGGATCAGTTATGCAAAAATAAAGGTTTCAGAACTTTTAGCAGTATTGAATAGGGGCTGGCTTGTGAAAATAAAAAGAGACTCCAAAATATATGTGGCTGGACATCGCGGCCTGGTCGGTTCTGCCATAATCAGGCAGCTTAAAAAGGATGGATACGGAAATCTTATTACAAGAACGAGCAATGAACTCGATCTCACAAGGCAGGGGCGGGTGGAGAATTTTTTCAGGGATGAAAAACCGGAATATGTTTTCCTTGCCGCTGCAAAAGTTGGAGGAATATACGCAAACAATACCTGGCCCGGGGATTTTATATATAATAATCTGGCTATTCAAACAAATATTATCCATGGGGCATATCTGTCCGGGGTGAAAAAGCTCCTTTTTCTTGGGAGTTCATGTATCTATCCCAGGGAGTGTCCCCAGCCGATGAAAGAGGAAGATCTTCTTTCGGGCCCTTTGGAACCCACCAATGAACCTTACGCCATTGCAAAGATTGCTGGTATCAAAATGTGTCAGGCATATAACCGCCAATACGGAACCTGTTTTATTAGTGTCATGCCCACCAATCTTTACGGCCCCAATGATAATTTTGATCTTGATACCTCCCATGTTCTCCCCGCGCTCATCAGAAAAATTCATGAGGCAAAACTGGCTTCTGCAAAAGAGGTGATTATTTGGGGAACAGGGGTGCCAAGGCGGGAATTTCTCCATGTGGATGATCTTGCCGGGGCGGTCATATTTTTAATTAACAAATATAATGGTTCAGAGACTATTAATATTGGCACAGGCATTGATCTTACTATTTGTGAACTTGCGGAAATGATTGTAAAAATAGTCGGTTTTAAGGGCTCCCTTAAATTTGACAGATCAAAACCTGACGGGATGTTGAAGAAATTGCTGGATATATCAAAGTTAAAGGCTCTTTCCTGGAAACCCCAAATTAGTTTGAAGCAGGGTATAATGGAAACCTACATGTGGTATATAAATGATAGAACATAAACAACCGGTGATTTATGGGGAAACAGGAAAATATATGAAAATAAAGTTCAATATTTCATCGTTATTATGGATAGCAGTATATTTTGTTTTGCTTGCAGGAATGTTTTTGCCTGCTCTTATCTATTTAACTGGGCAGTGGAAAAAGGATGATTTTTCATACTGCTATATTGTCCCGTTTATAATTTTTTATCTAATATGGGAAAAAAAAGAGCGGTTTTTTTCAGCATCTTCTATCCCATCATGGAAAGGTATTTTTGTTTTATGCCTGGGGATACTATTTTTCTGGGTGGGGGAGCTCGGAGGAGAGTACACAGCACTGTATATATCTTTTTGGCTGGTACTTGTGGGGCTTTGCTGGCTGCATATGGGTTGGGAAAAAATAAAAATAATCTTTTTCCCCCTTGCGTTTATCCTAACCATGTTTCCGCCCCCTAATTTTATTTATAATAAAATTTCGGTGACCCTTAAGTTATTATCTTCGCAACTGGGTGTGGCCACAATGCAGATTTTCGGAATGTCCGCCTACAGGGAAGGGAATGTGATTGACCTTGGCTTTACCCAGCTGCAAGTTGTTGATGCGTGCAGTGGTTTGCGGTATCTTTTCCCCTTGATTATTTTAGGAATTCTCCTGGCCTATTTTTACAAGGAACCTTTTTGGAAAAAGCTTCTGCTGGTGATTTCCACGATTCCCATCTCCATATTTGTAAATGGGCTCAGGATTGCTTCGGTGGGTATGCTTTATCCGGTTTTTGGTCAGAAAGTTGCGGTGGGTTTTTTTCATGATTTTTCCGGCTGGTTTATTTTTATGATCTCCGTGGGAATTATGGTGGTTGAGATGTGGGTTTTAAGAAAGATTCCACCGAGAATCAGCCCAGCTTATAATGAACCCAATGCCCCCCCCGCAGGAACAGATTCTAAACAGCCTGGGGTTGCGCCAACCCAAAATTCAAAATTCAAAATTCAAAATTTGTTTCCAGCCCCTCAGTTTGCAGTGGCGGTTTTATTCCTGGGTGTCACCTGGGGGTTGTCCCATGGAATTGAGTTCAGGGAAAAAATTCCCATTGCCAAATCTTTTGATCAGTTTCCCCTCAGGGTGGGTAAATGGACAGGAACCCGCGAGATCATGGAGACAAAATTTGTTGATGCCCTTGATCTCAGTGATTATGTGATGATCGATTATCAGGATCCCCAGGGCCGGAATCTTGGTTTTTATGTGGCCTATTATGAAAGCCAGCGTAAAGGTGAGTCCATCCATTCTCCGGCCACATGTCTTCCTGGAGGCGGATGGAGATTTAAAAATGCAGGGGCAGTTAAATTACCCTTTCCTTTGAATGCCCGGGGGGACAGTTTTACAAATCGTGCTTTAATGGAAAAAACCGGAATCAAACAGCTTGTTTATTACTGGTTTCCTCAAAGGGGGCGGATCCTGACCAATGCTTATCAGTTAAAGATATTTGCGTTTTGGGATGCCTTAACAAAGCAGAGGACGGATGGTGCTCTTGTCAGGGTCATTACATTGATTCATAAGGACGAAGATATTAAAGCTGCTGAAAACAGGGCACAGGATTTTATTTTGGAGATAGCTCCGGTGCTGGATGAATATTTGCCCCGGTAATATTTTTGAAATCTCCTTGTTGTACTGTCGCTCTCAATTCTATTCGCAGCTATTCAGCGCCGCTGGTTTAATCAGATTATACCTGTTGCCGCACATATTAGCTAAGGAACGAAAATTTTATAAGTTGAACGAAATAGCTTGTCTTTTG
>CAZNFB010000181.1:0-5632 GCA_964572105.1 uncultured Desulfobacteraceae bacterium | reverse complement strand
GGGCCAAAATCCTGCGCTATTTCTGCTCAACTTATTTCATCTCCGTTCCTTAGTTCTACTGCTGAGCCGTAATAAAATTTAAAAATGTCTAATGAAATAAAAAAAATACTTCTTGTTGATAATGAACTTGATATTATTACTGATATGGCCAGGTATCTTAGTGTTGATCATGAAGAGTATGAGGTTAAAATTGCCGGCAGTGGAAAAGAAGCGTTTTCGATACTCGACTCCTGCAAAATTTCACTTGTTGTTACAGATATTGATATGCCGGCAGAGGATGGAACATATTTTTTTGAACAAATCAAAGGCCTTGAGTCTGAAACAGACTTTATCTTGATGGGAGATTATCCCATTGATACCCTGGATAAGTCCGCTTATGAGGGATCTTTGTCTCTTCTTGAAAAACCTGTGGATTTTGAACATGTGAGGAAATTGATAAGGGACTCTATTAAGATTAAAGAAGATGGATTTGCGGGAACATTAAAAAACATAGATCTCACCGATCTTCTCCAGATGTGTTGTCTCTCCTGTTCCAGCATGACCATACTTGTAAAAAAAGGTGCTGACCATGGGATGATTTATATAAGGGATGGTCAAATCATCCATGCGCAATACCGAAGCATTGCCGGTGTAGAGGCATTTTTTGATATTCTTTCATGGGAGAGTGGCAGTTTTGAAACATTGGATTTTATTTCTGTTGATAATGAAACAATTAAACAGAATTATCAATATCTTCTTATGGAGGCTGCTCGCAGGATAGATGAAAAATTTGAAAAAAAGGATCTTTCCAAAGCAAAACACCCTGAAACAGATCTGTCTGACACAGGAAAGATAAGGGTTCTTATTGTTGATGATTCTGCGATGATGCGTAGAATCTTAACAGATATTTTTTCTCACAATCAACAGATAGTTGTTGCGGGAACTGCAAAAAATGGTGAAGAAGCTCTTGAGCAGATTGATTTATTAAGCCCCGATCTTATTACCCTTGATGTTAATATGCCTGTAATGCGCGGTGATACAGCATTAAAACATATTATGATTAAAAGCCCAAGTCCTGTTGTTATTATAAGTAGTGTGGGAGATCGTTCAAAAACTAAAATACTAGATTTTTTAAGACTTGGTGCTGTTGATTTTATTAATAAACCATCAAGAAACGAGAGCCTTAATTCTCAAAAAGATAGAATCAACAGAAAAATACTACTTGCTGCCCAGGCAAAAATGGAGTCTTTTGCAAGGGTTAAAGAACCTAAAATTTTTGGTAAAACAAAAAATACTGATAAAACATTTCCCCTGGCCAGTACTTTGACTGTAATCCTCTCAGGGCCAGGTGGTTATACCAGCCTCATCAAGACCCTCCCCCATCTTCAGGAGAAGACCATGGCCTCAACTATTGTAATACAGGATATGCCGGAGGAATTCATAGAAACTTTTGCAGAATATCTCGATAAGAGGAGCCGGATACCTGTTTTACCCCTTAAGCCGGAGACTGAACTCTATTCAGGCCACTGTTTTATTACCACCCCTGATATATTGAACAAATCTGTTTTAAAAGCAAAATGTTCGGATGGGGATATTGGGGTGTTCTGGCAAAAAGATTTAAAGCAAGAGCTTGCAGGCGATGAAATAACAGACAGATTTTTATCTGCTTCAGCCGATTTTTTTGCAAACCGGATTCTTGTAATACTTTTTTCCGGTGCATTCATCAAAGGCCTTACAGGTCTTAAAAATATTAGCGGCAGAAACGGGATCATAATAGCTGAACAGCTTTCATCAAGTATGGTGCAGGAGCCTATAATTAATCTCATGGAAGAACAACTGGTTCAAAAAGAATTAAATTGCATTGAAATAGCAGAAATTATAGGAAATTTGTAAATCCTGTCTGGAGGAGATATGGATAAGATTTTACGGGTGCTGATAGTCGATGACTCGGCGCTGATAAGAAAGGGCCTTGCAGGAATTCTTGAAACCGATCCGGGGATCGAGGTGGTCGGTTTTGCCGCAAATGGGGCTGAAGCTCTTGAAAAGATTGATCAGCTGAAACCGGATGTTATTACTCTTGATATTGATATGCCTGTTATGGACGGACTCACCGCCATAAGGCATATAATGATCAAGTTTCCTTTGCCCATTGTTGCTTTAAGCTCCCTGGTTAATAATGGTTCTGTTACTTTTGAAGCCTTGCGATTGGGTGTTGTCGATTTTGTCCCTAAACCTTCCCAGGGTGTCCATGAAAAAACTGAAACTGTAAAAGAGAATATTATTAACAGGATCAAGGTGGCTTGTGATGTTAACCTTGATAATATACGCAGGGTGCGTCTGCCCAAGGTATGGGACAGTGAAAAACGTCTGGATAAACTTTATGCATATCAGCCTCTGGAGTATGTTGTTGTTATAGGGACAACCTTGAGCGGGCCCAATACCATTATACGTATACTCTCTTCTCTCTCTCCGACGCTTCCTGCGTCTGTTATTGTTTTGCAGGAAATTTCCAATAGAATTATTAACTCCTTTACCAGACAATTTAACATGCATGTTCCCTGGAAGGTAGAAGTTGCAAAAGATGGGGATATTATTTCACAGGGGACCTGTTACATATGTTCCAATGAAAGTTCACCGATAATTGAACAGAATCAAAAAGGTCAACCATATATCCGGATGAAACCTTCGGCCAGTTATCCATTGAACCGTTTTTTTGCTTCTGCAGCACATATATTTCATCAAAATACCATTGGGGTACTTTTGACAGGTGTGGGAGATGACGGGGCAGATGGTTTTTATGCCATAGGGAAGAACTCCGGGATTACCATGGTGCAAGATGCCAGGTGCTGTGTATATCCAAACCTCACAAGGAATGCCCTGGAACAGGGGGTGGTTGATATGGAGGTTGAAGATAACCGGATATCTGAAGTTTTGGAGGAAATAATTACACGGGGCGTAGATGATCATTACAGAGGGGATAAATGAACAATAAAGCAACTTTTATACCCATAGCCAGCGGAAAGGGGGGTGTGGGTAAAAGTATGTTCGCAGCTAATCTGGCCATTGCTCTTGCCGCCGGGGGGGATGAGAGTGTTGCTGTTGATCTTGATTTTGGCGGCTCTAACCTTTACACTTTTTTAGGTATCTCAAACAAATATCCTGGGATAGGTGATTATTTTAAATCATCTGAAATTCGATTTAATGATCTTTTTGTCCAGACAAGTATCCCGAATCTTCGGTTTATACCGGGTGACGGAAGAATTCCGTTCATGGCAAATATATCCAGGGAGCAAAGAGGTATTCTATTAAAACATATAAGAAATATTTCAGCAAAATATGTTCTTCTTGATATTGGCGCAGGAACGGCATTTAATTCCCTGCAATTTTTTGGTCTTTCATACAGGGGTATAATTGTTACAACTTTTGAAATCCCTTCGATAATGAATTTTATAATGTTTTTAAGAAATTTTATTTTTAGAGTTATTGCTGTAATTGTCCATGGGAATAAAAAGGTTTTCAGTATGGTCAACAAAGCTTTTAATGTTTCCATACATGCAACACCTGTTACGGTTAAAACCTTGATTTCAAAGATTAAAGAGATGGATCAGGATCTTGCAGAGAAGGTGGAGACCGCCTGCAGCAGGTACAGGCCGAGAATAGTATTTAATATGTCGGATAGTCCTGAAAATCTTAAAGTGCTTGCAAAAATAAGGGATACATTAAAAAAAGGGCTTTCCATTGACGTTGAATTTCTGGGGTGTATCTTTTTTGATAAACAGGTACGTGCAGCTTCCATTAAAGGGGATGTATTTCTTTATAATTATCCTGAAAGCATTGCTGCAAAAAGTATTAAGCAAATAGCGAAAAATATTTCCAGGAATTTGGGCCGTCCCATTGAAAACAGTCATATATCTCTCATGAAGGAAGCAACAAGAACTTTTGAGGTATGGAGTTGTGCTTATGGATAAAGATCCGGTTGTATTTGAACCCAGAAAATTTTTAAGAATTCCGAAAAGGGTGGAAATAGAGTTGAATGAGCTTTCCTATTCCGTTGAGGTGTCAGGGGCAGCTGAAAAAGGCTTTAGTAAGAATATCAGTTTTCAGGGGATATGTTTTTCCCATTCAAATCCTTATAGTCCCGGTGTTGTGCTGATGTTGAAGCTTTTTCTTCCTGGATGGCGAAGCTACGGGAGATTATTCTCAAAAGTATTCGATATGACTTCCGCATCTTTTTTTTCAGCTATTGGTGAGGTGGTATGGTGCAGGAAGGTTATGGATAACTCGATTTATGAAATAGGGATAAAATTTGTTAATATTGATGAGGATGATCATCTGGCTTTTGGTCAATATCTTGAAAAATATGAAAATAATAAGGAACGGAGATGAAATCGGGATAAAATTTTCGTTCCTAAGTAACTATTCAGCTGTGTTGATTTAAGACACGTAACAGGCATAATCTTTGAATCTGTGACAGGCTCTTTCTTTACGATCTCTTAGACGTGGGTTTTTCATGATTTAATCAGATTATACCTGGGGCCATACATACCGGCTGGGTAGTTACAAAAATAATGACTAAAGTGGAGGTGCCAGGGTATGAGCGTACCACTCAAACTTATGATAGTTGATGATTCAAGGATGATACGTAAGGCTATAAGCAGAATTTTTGATAATATCGATAATGTTGAAGTTGTGGGCGAAGCAGGAAACGGCGCCCATGCGCTTGATATGTTGCCGAAATTAAATCCTGATGTTGTAACACTTGATGTTAATATGCCCGTAATGGATGGATTGACAGCATTAAAACATATAATGATAAAGTCTCCCACCCCTGTTGTAATGATAAGTACTCTTACAAAAGAGGGGTCTGCTGTAACTTTTGATGCCTTGAAATATGGAGCTTTAGACTTTGTTCATAAACCTTCCAGGACGCAAAAAATAAGTATTAGAGAGCAGGAAGAAAATATTGTAAAGAAAGTAAGGCTCGCCTCCAGGGTTGAAATAGAAAATATCCGTATCTTAAGAACACCCACAGGGGCAAAGAGAGATGCACCCAAAAATATTGAATGTACAAAAATATTTGTTATGGGAGCTGCTGAAGGGGGTTATGGCTCTTTGCTTAAAATTATCCCTCTCCTTTCCCCTAATATTCCTGCGGCGTATTTTGTCCTTCTCTATTCTGATACACCCCAGGTGGATGCCTTTGCCAGATATCTTTCAGCCAATAGTTCCATATCTGTAAAACGTGCAGTAAAAGGTGATTACGTTAAAGGAGGTGTATGCTATTTAATATCAGGGAGTGAATATATCCGGCTTGAACCGGCAGGGAGGGGTTATACGCTTCAGGTGGAAGAATCTCCGTTTTCTGAGCGTAGGCTGGCATTAAATGTTTTGATGTTTTCTGTTGCAAAGATGATGAAAAATCATTCAGCTGGAATCATTCTTTCAGGTTCTGGAAATGATGGGGCAGAAGGGGTCCGCATGATTGCCAGGGCAGGCGGAGCCGTAGCTGTCCAGACTCCTAAAAATTGTCTTTGTCAGGAGATGCCCAGAGCCGCCATGGCTAATTACCCGGTGGAGCATATTGTTTCAGACGCAAATATGGCAAAATTTATTTCCAGTTGTTTTTGATAAAAATCTAAGAGCAGGTTGCTAT
>CAZNFB010000180.1:0-5642 GCA_964572105.1 uncultured Desulfobacteraceae bacterium | reverse complement strand
GAAATCCGTTGAATATCAGCTCCGATCTTTTGAGCAAGCTGACCTTGTGTTAACCCTTTTTGTTTTCTTGCCTGTTTTAGCTTCTCTGACAATTTTGGCAGAATAAATTGTTTTTTTGATTTACTTGACATAGTTACCCTCCATTAATCTATAGATTATATTTTGCATAGGCAGCTAAAACATCATTGAAAAATAACCATGAGGTGCTAATTAATGAGCTGAACATGCCATACTATTTTGTATTGATAAAGCAAAAAGAGATATTGATAGGAAAGGCAAACCGTTAAAAGATGTTTGGGATGTTTCGGGGTATGTCGATTCCCAGAACAGCTTCGGCGCAATGTTAAGGACAAAGCGGTATGTCTAATTAGTAAAAATGGATGGGGAATGGATTCCATGCAAAATTGTTTTTGGGGAATAACTCAAAAAAACCTTCGTCCAGATCAATGATGGTCGGGTGTAAAAGCACCCGCCTTTTTTTATATCTGAGATTATTTACAGAACCATAAAAGGGTAGATAGGGGGTATCAGTAAAAAATTCAAATAGGTTAAGATTTTAATAACACCTTGTTAACGATGGTGCCCCCGGCATGATTCGAACATGCGGCGCATGGATTAGGAATCCATTGCTCTATCCCCTGAGCTACGGGGGCACACAATCTATATATAAAGATTGATTTATTCCACGTAAAGTATCTGACCCGGATATATTTTACTCTTGGGGGTCAGATTATTCAATCTCAAAAAAGATTTCAGCATTGTATTATATTCTTTTGCAATTGTAAAGGGGCTATCCCCTTTTTTCACCGTATATTGTATTAATCCATTCTCTTTATTCTTAGTTGCCGGAGGTCCCAGGATGTTTAATTTTTGACCAATATACAGCTTTGAACCTTTTAAATTGTTTATTTGACGAATTTTTTTTACTGAGGTCCTATAATTCCTTGCAAGAATCCACAAAGAATCTCCTCTTTTCACCTTGTGAACAGTGGCTTTTCCATATTTCGGCAATGGCTTGCGTCTGGTGGTCGAGAGTGTTGTACCCCTTTGAGGTATCTTAATTCTTTTCCCTGCAATAATTTTGTGCTTTTTATAGATATTGTTTGCCCGTGCTATCCTTCCCATGCTGACACGATATTTGTTAGCAATTGTTGAAAGGGATTCCCCTGGTCTTATCCTGTGATAAACAAAAGCAGGCCTTGGGACAGCGGAAACAGGGATATCATCAATTTTTGAAAGGAGCATTTCTTCTTTGCCAGGGGGAATCCTGAGAGGATATTCCTCGCCTGGTAAAATTTTATATCGAAATTCGGGATTAAGCTCTTTAAGAATTTTCTCAGGTACATTTATGGCTTTTCCAATATTTTTAAGACTCATTCTTTTTGACACAACAACGGTTTCATATTCCAAAGGTTTACTTACATCAATGGAGTCAAGCCCATACTTTTCAGGATTACTGACAATATGCAGGGTTGCTATAAATCTGGGAACATATCTTGCCGTTTCTGATGGCAGTCTTTCGTACAGATCCCAGAAATCATCAAGATAATTAACCTTTTGCTCTCTTATAACACGCAGTACCCTCCCCTCTCCGCAATTGTATCCCGCTAAAACTGTTGACCAATCACCAAAAATATTATGCAGATCTGTTAAATAATCTATTGCAGCATTTGTAGCCTTAATCGGATCAAGGCGTTCGTCAATGAGCGCATTACGTTTAAGTCCATACCTATAGCCTGTTGATGGAATGAACTGCCACAGGCCAAGGGCCCTTGCACTTGAAAAAGCATTAACCTTAAAACCGCTTTCAATAAGGGGGAGCCATGACAATTCAACTGGAAGACCAGCTTTTTTTAAGGCCTCAACCATTCGCGGACGAAATTTACCAGACCGTTTATATGATGCACGAAAAAAAGACTTTTCCCTCCCAACAGTAAAACTTTTAAGCTCCCTTTCAACATGCCTGTTCATCACCAGGGGGATGGCCTTATGATTTCCACTTAAAACTATATTCCTGGAGGCATAAATTTCAAGAATACGTTTTGAAATAAGAAACCGGATATCCTCTTTTTGCTGCATAATTTTATTATCGTCATCTGTTTCAACATCCGATATCAGGAGATAGGCCTGGTCCAACGCCTCAATGGCATTTTTAAAATCACCTGCCTGCCAGTATCCCTGTGATGCCTGACAAAAATCTAAAGCTTCATCCATAATCGTTTGGGAATCTTTGGTGGAATCATAGGGTAATAAACTCTGAAGAATATCGGGGTCATCAACCTTCACAGCAGATGGTGGCCTATTTTTTACCGGGGGGGCTGAATGTTTCTCCGGCAAATCTGAAATACGTTCGGTTTGCGTACATCCGGAAAAAACTGACAAACAAAAAATAACAATGAGAAAAACAGATGATTTTATCAAGTCGGTTCCTTTTAGTGACTTTAGGGTTCGTCCAGAAATGAAATTTTTTTGAGAATAATGCAGACATTGGGCAAAAAAACATTTATGAACGGGCACCAGTTAAAAATTAACGAGACACTATCCTTGTAAAATTAGTATCTATTCAGCGCCGCTGATTTAAGATACACAGTAGGTATAATCTGATTAAAGCAGAAAATTGTTTGAACAGATTCTTTCTTTACGACCTCCTTATCTGTGAGTTTTTCATGATTTAATCAGATTATACCTGCTGCCGTACATATTAACTGAATAGTTATTAAAATTATTTATGTGACAATCTATATGATAATATTATCTAAAACTCCGGACAAAGAATCATGTATCACAAGCTCTGCCAGGGGATCTAAATGGGTTGAGTCTTTGTTAACTATCATAAGCTTTGCTCCATTTTCAACCGATTTTTCAGGAATCGAGGCTGCAGGATAAACAACCAAAGAAGAACCAAGAACAATGCAAAGATCGCATTGTTCGGCATATTTAAAAGAATCGGATAATTTATCAGCAGGCATTGACTGACCAAAAGATATGGTATCAGGCTTTAAAATACCTGAACAAACATCACAATATGGAACCTTGACTCCATCTTTTATGCGCAGCTCAACTTCATCTCTGGTATATCTTTTACCACATTTTAAGCAGGATACAAAAAAAGCTGTTCCATGAAGTTCAATTATTTTATCAGGGGAATTCCCTGCTTTTTGGTGAAGATGATCAACATTTTGCGTAATAATGGCTAATAATTTATTCATATCTTCAAGACTTTTTATGGCAAGATATCCCCTGTGGGGCACGGCATCTTTCATTAAAGCATAAAATTCCATGCTCATTTGCCAGTACCTTTCCCTTACTTTTTCATCTGATAAAAGCCTGTCATAATAAAAATCGGAGGGATCATATTTTTCCCATAATCCTCCAGGACTCCTGAAATCAGGAATTCCCGATTCAACGCTTAAGCCTGCACCACTGAAAATCAATACATTCTTTGATTCTTGTATCAATTTTACACCTTTTTTGATAAGATCTTCCATGATTATCATTCCTGAATTTTAGAATTTTACAATCAGATTTTTCTGTTATCCTGAACAAAACAGACGAAAAACTGACTGCACAAAGACAAGGAACAGCAACGGATGAACTGGATAACAGCAATACTTGCATCAGGTTTTTTCTTTTCATTAAATCATATTGTACGAAAAAAAATACTGGCAAACGTAAATGTCCTGGATATGATGATTTTCACAGGGAGTTTCGGTTTTTTAATTCTGCTCCCCTTTATAAAATATGTGAATTTATCAATCTCCAAAGTGGACCTTTTTTTTATTTTAGTAAATGCCCTTTTTGCCTACGGAGGTTCATACACACTCAACACTGTTTACAAGAGATGCGAAATTTCAACTGTTTCACCCTTACTTAATTTTAATCCCATATTTGTTGTTTTACTATCCTGGTTTATACTTGGAGAAGTATTAAACAGCAAACAAATACTTGGAATTTTTTTTATACTGGCAGGGGGGTATATTATCACCCTGGATAATATAAAATCTTTTTTCCGACCATTTACCTCCATTTCCGCAAAAGATTTTTTAAATATTTTTATAACTCTTGTTTTATGGAGCTTCTGCCCCGTAATCAACAAAATTCTTTTATCAAAAATAGATATTTTCAGCTATCTGTTTTTTTTCGCAATGTTTATATTTTTAATTCAGGTGGTTTTAATACTGGTAACAAACAGATTCCAGGAGGTTTTATATGCAATACAAAAACAATGGTTCCTCCTTATACTGGCGAGCCTTTGCTGGATCATAAGTGATGCATTACACCTTTATGCCGTTGCAATTCCAGCGGCAATGGTCTCTCTTTTGATCCCTGTTAAGCGGATATCCAATTTAATGACGGTGGTAATAGGGGGAAGGTTGTTTAAAGAAAAAAAACTATTAATAAAATCGACAGCCTGCGCAGTTATGCTTCTGGGCCTGTTTGTTATTGGAATAAACTCCCACAGCTAAGGGTTCGCTCAAAAATAGCCCGTTAACACAATCCTAACGGACCCCTCTTATAAACTTTAAACTATCTGCAGGTTCAGTAAGATAATCATTCACCATTTTCAACATTGAGCTTAATTTAAACGGTTTTGAAATACTGGGATATTTATATTTTAATACTTCCTGGTTAAAATCATTTTTCAGCTCCTTTATCCCAAAAAAACCGCTTATATAAATTACCTTTACTCTGGGGGTAATAGCCCTGATTTTTTTTACCATTTCCAGGCCATTCATATTAGGCATAACAACATCTGTAAAAACAAGATCCGGCTGAAACTGACAATATATGTTATACCCTTCAATGCCATCTGCGGCAATACGCACATCATATCCTTCCATCAAAAAAACATCAAAAAAAATATCCCGCAGATCAAACTCATCTTCCACAGCTAATATTTTCTTTTTTTTTTCGGCGGATCTGGCAGCATTATTTTTAACAAACTCAATAAGCTCTTCATCTTTCATTTGTTCAATTATACGGCTTACCTTATCAACGCGATGCTGAGTTATAAGAGCCTTTTCACTTTTTTTATTATCAGGACCAGGATGATAAACATCACTTAAAAGACGATGGATGGATTTTATATATGACAGGACCGCTTTTTCTCCCAGTTCAGAATATATTTCCATTGTCTTGTTAAAAAGGCCTAAATAGTTAAGTTCCAGATTAAGGCTGATCATTTTATCCATTTTTTGATTCCTGCTGATAATGGGGTAATCTTACTATTGATTTTACAAATTATCCTCGTTCATATCATGCTATCGGCAAAACCCTTGTCCAGCTTTAGGGTTCGTTCAAGAAGAAGTTGGCCATTTTAAATGTTGAGGCACCCGTCTGGCAAGGCGCAAAAACGCAAGAATATCAGGATATTCTTGCGTTTTCGCAACGCAGTCAGGCGGGATGCATCGGCGCTTAAAATGGTCAAGTCATTTTTGTACGAGCCCTTAGATCCAAAAAAAATTATGGGTGGGGAAAACTATACCCCTGCAAACCCGTTAAAATCAGCACTCCTTTATGCTAAAAAAAATAAGTAACATCTTTCTTGACATCGGCCGATTCTACTTTTAATACTTAGGAACAAAACTTTTATAAGTTGAACGAAATAGCTTGTCTTTTGGCCCATCTACTTCGTTGCATCA
>CAZNFB010000179.1:0-5678 GCA_964572105.1 uncultured Desulfobacteraceae bacterium | reverse complement strand
ATTATAAAAAGGAGCTCATATGCTATTTAACAATCGGCTTACCAGAATGCTTGGTGTCAAATATCCAATAATACAAGGTGCTTTTGGCTGGCCTGAAACAGGAACCTCAAAAATTGCCATACCTGTTTTAGAGGCAGGAGGACAGGGAATTTTAACCACCATATGTTATAAAAATCCTGATGAATTTCAGGAGGACTTAAGAAAAGCCAAACAGGCAACTGACAAACCGGTTGCTGTGAATTTCACAATTATGAAAGGGTCAAAATATGATAATGATTTTCACAAAGAATTTGTAAAAATTGCATTAAATGAAGGGATAAAAACTGCATTTACCTCTGCCTATGATGGTTCATATATTGGTAATATTTTTAAAAAAGAAGGGAGCAACTGGATACATAAATGCGCCACAATAAAACATGGCATCTCCATTGCCCAAAAAGGGGCAGATGCCGTGGTTATTGTGGGGCTTGAAGGGACAGGCTTTAAGAGCAAAGAACAAAATACAACATTGATAAACATGACCACAGCCAGAAAATTGATTAAAGTCCCTTTAATAGCAGCAGGAGGGATAGGAGACGCCAATGGCTTTGTTGCTGCGCTGGCAATGGGGGCTTCAGGAATTTACATGGGAACTTCCTTTATGGCTACAAAAGAATTCCAGATTGCCGAAAAATATAAGGATAAAATAGTAAAACAGGATATCCTGGATTCTGAATACAGCAGAAAAATATATTTTCAAGAGCATGGGGGAACCCATTCCCTTGCATCCGGTGTAATAGATTCCATACCATCAGTAAAAGAATATATGGAAACAATGATTAAAGAGACTGAAAATATTATGATCAGATTCAGAGAGTGGGGAATGATAGATTAAATCTATTATTTTGGATAATTATTTTCACAAGGTTTTAAGTATTAATTTCAAGCATATGAAAAAAAATTGCTAAAATGTTACTTTTTTTCGTTATTTTATATTGTAATTAGCTTAAACAGGTTGTAATAATATTATTTTAAACTCACAATATATAAAGCATTTTGTTTAACCACATTTTAAAAAGGGGGGAGTATAAATGCCTGCTATATCAACGGAAGATCTAAACGCCTTGGAAAATCCCGGAATAAATTCTTTTGAACATATTTCGGTTGCTTCAAAGCCATATGAATGGGGTCTGGGTTCCACTAAAAGGACTGCCATGATCAGAGAAAATCTTTACAGCAAGGCTGTTGTTGTAAAAGATTGGGCAGAAGTTCTATCTGGAATGGGCAAAACATCATTTAGAAAAGATGTTAGGCTTGATGTGGACCGCGCAAGACTTGTTACTGAATCCTATAAAGAAACCGAAGGGATGCCCATAGTAATGAGAAAAGCCATGGTAATGAAAAAGCTTTGTGAAAAGATCCCCATCTTTATTGAACCTGGCCAGCTTTTAGTGGGAGATCCCAACAGTTCGCCCGATGAGATACGCTGGTTTCCCGAGGTTGCATCTGAGCATATGATAGAATCTGTTCAGCCCGATGGCGGCTATGCCCATATGGTCACAGATGAGGAGAGGACAGAGATCATTGAAATATGTAATTACTGGAAAGATAAATGTCAGGAAGCTGCTGTAAAAGCAGCAATTCCTGAAGATGTCATTCCTTATCTCGAAAGAAGTCTTCAAAATCCCTGCTTTTATGCAAATCACTGGGCCTGCGGAAGAAATATCATAGGCCTTGATTATGAACTCTTATTTGAAGAAGGCTTAAATAACAGATTAAAAAGAGTCGAATCGAAACTGGCAGAACTTACTAAAAAAATAGTAGACGGAATGCAGGATATGGGTAATGAGGCTTATCTTGTAAAAAAACGTAACTGGGAAGCGCAAATTATTTGCGGGAAGGCCATAATACGATTTGCGGAAAGATATGCCGAGCTTGCTTTGGAGCAGGAGAAAGCCGAGACCGATGAGGTTCGAAAAGCAGAGCTTAAGGAGATTGCCAGAATATGTACAAAAGTACCGGCAAATCCTCCGGAAACATTTTATGAGGCGCTTCAGTTTCAATGGATTATTGAAATTGTTGCAAGATATTTACACGGGCCAAATAATGGTTCCGGCGCCAGAATAGATCAGATATGGTATCCTTATTACAAAAAAGATCTAATGGAAGGCAGAATGACCAGAAATCAGGCAAAGGAATTGCTGGAATGCTGGATGCTTAGAATCCAGGCCCTTGGCAGCCATGCTGACCATCCCCAGCTTTTCACCCTTACATCGGGTTCAGAGGTCTTTTATACTGCTAACATCGGCGGAACCCATATGGATGGAACAGATGCATGTAACGATTTAACTGCGCTTATTCTAGAAAATATCGCTACTTTACGGATAAATCAGCCTCCTTTAATGGTTCGTTTTCACAGAAATATTTCAGACGACATAGTAACACGGATAACTGAGACTCTTAGGGCCGGGACAGGGCATCCATCTATCTTTAATGAAGAACTCATGGAAAAATGGGCTTTGATGCGGGGGTATTCTCCCTATGATGCCAAAAGAACACAGGCAGCCGGCTGTGTTGCCATGAATTGCACAGGAAAACCCCTGAACTCCTCTTTTATGGCTGATATCGGTGTTATTGCCCAGCCAAAGGTCTTTGAGCATGCTCTTTTCCAGGGAAACGATGCTTTCGGAAGTGGAATCAGTGTTGGAAATTCAAAGATAAAAAGACCTCTGACCAAAGATCCCAGATTAATGAGCTCAGCAGAGGAACTCCTTGAGAGCCATTGCAAGCACCTTTTATTTTTTCTGAAAATGGCAAACATTTCCCATAATATCGGGCACAATGTTTTAATGGAGACAGCTCCCAGGCCCATCGACTCTTTCCTGATGGAAGATACCCTTGAACAGGGGAAGGATCTATATGTGGCATGGAGCGAATTCGATACATGGCCGAATCTGGTTTCCCTGGGCTATGTGAATTTGTCGGACAGCCTGGCCGCAATAGATAAACTGGTATTTACTGAAAAAAAATATACAATGGATCAACTTCTTTCTGCTATCCGGGCAAACTGGGAAGGTATGGAAGAGATGCGCCAGGATTTTTTAAATGCCCCTAAATATGGAAATGATGATGACTTTGCAGATAAATGGGCACTTAAATCAAGAACAAAAATAATGGAAACAGCCAAATCAATTAAAGATGAATGGGGAACACCATGGGATTTTGATGGAAGTTCGGTTATGGCTTATCAGGTCTTTGGTTTTGGCCTTGGAGCAAGTCCAGACGGAAGATTCGCATCATCTCCCATGGCTGACGGAAGCCGTTCTCCTGCACCTGGAGCCGATTCAGCCGGGCCCACAGCAGTTTTGAATTCAGTGAGCAAGCTCCCATTTATGCATACTGAACTCTTTAATCAAAGATTTATGCCCCAGTTCCTGGAAGGTGACGACAAATTTATTTTTAATGATTATTTGCGGGAATGGTATTCCACAATGACTGTTCCACATATTCAGTTTAATGTTGTGGATAGTGAATTGCTGAAAAAAGCGCAGCAGACTCCTGATGAATATCCTGATCTTCAAGTTAGAATAGCCGGTTACAGCGCTTATTTCGTGGATCTTGCGCCGGAAACCCAGGAGAGTATTATAGTAAGAACAGAGCAGGCTTTTGTCTAGAAAGGACTATTCGCCGGAGATTTGTGGCTTCGAGCCATAGACCTCCGGCTCCCCCCCATTCTCAGGGCTTTGTTCCGGGAATGGGGGAAATTTTCTATAGACGTTCATATAAAACCAGCATGCCCTATCGGGCACAACAAAATATGAAAATGAGATAGCGTTTAATGGCATTTTATAAATTAGCAGAATTCCTTAATTCATAATTCACAATTTATCATTTTTATATAAAATAATTTCACTGAGTTATCGGGTGCCTGCGTAATCTAATACGCCTTTTCTCCTTTATCCATATGAAATTTATTATCTGAATATCTATCTGAATAGTTACGATTTTTTTAAAAAATTAAACAACTGATCGATTTAAGCAATAAGTTATGAATAAAAATAGCGAATACTCCGGCACAGGGATTGTTTTTAATATACAGCGGTGGGCGATTCAAGACGGACCTGGAATGAGAACCACGGTTTTTCTAAAAGGCTGCCCTTTAACTTGCGGGTGGTGCGCCAATCCGGAATCTCAAAATCTTCTGCCGGAAATAATGACCAGAGATATTTTATGTATAGGCTGCGGAAAATGTAAAGATATTTGTCCTGAAGATGCCATCAGCTTCATAAACGCCCCTTCTGAAGAGACAATCTACAAACTTGATGGGGGGGGGTGTCAGTCTTCTAAAATGGCTGCTGCAGATTCGAATTCCACCCAGGCATCCAATGCAGCACAAAAAGTAAAAATAAAAAAAGGAATGCTCCGTAAACTTGACTGGCAAAAATGTACTTCATGCTTAAAATGTGCCGAAGTCTGTCCTGCAAAAGCGTTGATTGCAAGCGGCGAAGAAAAAGATGTACGCCAGGTTATGACTGAAGTTTTAAAAGATATGAAATTTTACAGAAGGAGCAAGGGGGGAATGACGATTTCGGGGGGAGAACCCCTGGCCCAATGGGAATTTACCCTTGATCTTTTAAAATATGCTAAAAAAAAAGGGCTTAATACAGCTCTTGATACCACAGGGGCAGGTCCATGGAAAATATTAAACAGCCTCCTGGAATATACAAACCTTCTGCTGTACGATATAAAGCACATGGATGGTGCCAAACATAAAGAAGCCACAGGAATGGATAACAAGATCATACTGGAAAATCTTGAAAAGGCTATGGAAAAATGTACGGTATGGATACGAAGAATTGTTGTGCCGGGCTTTAATGATTCAGACGATGATATAAAAGCTCTGGGAAAATTTGTTTCCACCCTTACCCCCCTTCCTGCTAAAATTTCTCTTCTCCCATATCATAAATTTGCAGCACCTAAATTTAAATCAATCGGAAGAATTTATCAATTCGAAGATCTGGAACCGCCCAAAGAGGCAAGGCTCAAAGAGCTGCAAAATATTTTGGAATCAGTTTCAGGAATCAAAGTTGATATAGGGAAGTAAATGATCGTTAACAAATCTTTTTTCTACTGGATATATGTTATTCCCCGTAACTGGAAATTTCCCATAGCTTATAAGGGGAAACTCCTTTCCAAAGAGGAATACCAGGAGTACTGGGGCAAATGGGTGATTCTTGATAAAAGAGAAGCTCTTGATGCTTTGGCTAAATCCCTGGACAGCTATGTGGAAGATCGTACTATTCAGGGGATAAAATATTCCAGATCACCTGAAGAGATTTTTGGGATAAACGAATGCGTTATGTGTGTATTTTGTGACGACCGGGAAAAAGAGGATGTTTGGAAAATATTGAAACAAGAAGGTGTAAAAATCAAGGCCTGGGTTTATGACAGAGAAGTATTTGACATGTGGAGTCCTGGAGGGGCATTAATTGAAAAATGGCTCACAGCCCATGATATTACAGGTAAAGAAGCCGACGAGATCCGGGAAAAGACAAAGCTGAATTTTGAAAAATGGCTCTCAACCATAGGAAAAGATGGACAGAATCCATGGTCCTTTGAGATGATGTAGGTTTTATAAACCTTAAGGCCACCTGCTATAATACACTTCTTCCCTCTGGCCTTCCCAAAATCATTATCAC
>CAZNFB010000178.1:0-5710 GCA_964572105.1 uncultured Desulfobacteraceae bacterium | reverse complement strand
AGATGATTAAAAAAGCGTATCAGTTTCAAACAATAGGCCCCCTGCACACAGGCTCGGATGAAGTTGCAGGTGTAACAAAAACATTGCGCAGGCAAAAGTGTGTCCTTGCAAAGCCTGTAAAATACAACAGCAGGCTGACGGAAGAGCAGAGAAGAGATGTTGTCATACAGATCGCGCTTGGGGTCTGGTATGCAATAGACTTTGATCAGATAAAAGGACCGCGGCTCATGAAGATATATGATGAGTTTGCAAACAAATTAAAGGCAGCCGCCAGGGCGGAAAGCAAACACCGGTTTCTCGAAAACCTGTGCAGCTCATGGGGAATAAAGAGCCTGCAAAACAAAAACGTATATAGCTGCATTAATCTGATCGATGACAGGGAACTGTTAGACACTATACGTAATGAAACAATATATATTGTACTTTCAATACGAGTGATGAAAGAAAAAGCTAAGGAACGGCAAAAGGAAACCGGCATACTCTCTTTTGATTTTGATTTTCCAGCCATAAAAGCCGGAGAAACAATAAAAACAGCGAGAACCGAGGATGAAATCCCATGTATTTCAGGCAATTCAATTCGCGGCAAAATGCGAAGACTTATCATGCATGATTTTTGCAGGCGCACAGGAATAAAAACGCTTAAAAAAAGAGCCTATCACACACTGTTCACAGGCGGATTCTTAGATCAATCTACAAGAAATGAAGACCTGAAAAAAATGGAGATGTTCATTGAAAAGTGCCCGGCGCTCGGACTTCTCGGAGCTGCTATCGGAAACATGACAATCGAGGGAGAGATGAAGGTCGGCTGGGCATATCCGCTGTGCATCGAAAGAGGCACAGGAGAAAAAAGTTATTGGCAGTGTCTTGATTCTGTCTTTCAGACCAGGCTTGACAGCAGTAAAACCGAAAAGGATATCAAAATAACAGGTTCTGAAGAAAAGGCACAGCAAATGAAGTATGAATATGAGGTTTTTGCTGATGGGACAAGGTTTGAACATCGTATTGCCTGCACAGCATCAGATCCTTTGATCATGTCAGCATTCTGGCATATTCTTGAACTGTTTGAAGCTGCACCGTTTCTCGGAGGCATGGGAAGCGTGGGAAATGGAGAGATATCGCTGGACTGGAAACTCGAAGGCAATGGAAAAGAATACACAGAATATCTTGAAAAAAACAAAGAGGAAATAAATGAATTCTGGGAAAATATTACCATATAGGCTTTTCGTCAAGTTTTATTCGCCGCTTATTCTCTATCATCGGATAACGCTTGATGCAATTCTGGCATACTGTATTGCAACCCGTCTCAATAGAAGCAAAGGAACTTTTTGTTTGCCTCAGCAGATACAGGGAAGCGATACAAAGATAAAACATGATCTGTCTAAAATAATTGAGCACAAAACCTCTTTTTCTCCCGTGCCTATGGCGTCTTATTTTCAGCCCCTCGGAAGCACAACAGAGTATCTGGACTCTTGGAAAAAAAGGTTTGAATCGAAATACTCACATCTCGCGGATTTTGGAAAAGCGAAAAGGCAGGTGGATACAGGCAGTGGAAAATATAGAAGTTATAATATGCCCCTGCCTGCAGTAGTCTCAAATATGGGTTTTTTTGCATTCATAGGCGACGGCCTGAAGGTACTTGATTTGTTGGAAAAGCACATAGTGTCAATAGGGAAAAAAAGAAGCGCAGGGTTTGGATGGATCGACAAGATGGAAATCAGGGAAGGCCATTATACTTGCTTTGATATTGCAGGAATGCGGCCAATACCAAAAAACATAGCTGAAAAGAACAAAATAACAGGCATGCCTTCTTACTGCGCCTGGCGATCACCATACTGGCTGCGCAAGAACATTTGCGAATGCGTGGTTCCGGCATCATGACATCAGCCGCGAACAAAAAGACTCTGGCTTTATATGCAGAAACATCCGCACATAAAGCCAGAGTTGTTGAATCAAAAAAAATTATATCATCAGCCCTGAAAGCCGTGCCCCAAAAAAAATGGTATGTTGCTTTTTCCGGCGGAAAAGACAGCACGGTTCTTTTTTCACTTGTCCGTGAATATTACAGCCAAACTCCAGGACTCTGGGGCGATGATGAATTCTATCTTCCTGAAACCTTCAGGTACATCAACCGCGTCAGGGCTTCAGGCGCAAAAATAATACAAATTAAAAACAAAGTAATCCATACGGATTGGTTCATCTCTAATGCAGAATGTAACGCAGATCCGGCATATAAAAAATATTCAGGCGCTTTTACAGGCCTGCGCGCTCAGGAAAACAGCTACAGGCGCAAATATCTGCGTAAATATGGAGCACTGTATAACAGCAAAAAAAAAGGATGGTTATGTAATCCGCTTGCATGGTGGAAAACTATTGATATATGGGCATACATCTACAGCAGAAAAATAGATTATAACAGCGCATATGACCGCCTGTCTGAAATAGGAGTTGAGCTTGAGCATCAAAGAATCGGTCCATATGCAACTGAAAAAGCTCTTGGATATGGCCAGATGGCAATCCTGAAAAAAGGCTGGCCTGATGAATACCAGCGATTTGTCAAAAAATTTCCCCAGGCTGGAGCTTACACATAAAAAAAAGAAAAAAACTAAATAAAAAACTTGACAATCAATTTCATTGAATATATATTGTAAGAAACAAGCGGGGAAATGACCATCCCCGTAAACAAAAACTTAAACGAAAAGGAGAACATCATGTCGGAAAACAAAACAGAAATTATTGTAATTCACCTCACGGACCCTGTTGCATTAGGCACAACCCGCAAGCAAGTAAGAGTTCACATCAGCCCTGCCAGCCTGGCAAAAACAGCAAAATATCTAAACGAACCAGCCGCGGCCTTTAGCTCAAACAATGAAAAAGCTTCTGTGAATAGCGAATATTATACGCTTTCACAGTTCGACGTGTGGGGACACCTGGAAAAAACAAAGAAGCAGGCTCTGTCTGTCATTGTAGAATGGCTGAATGTCGATAAGGTTCAGCAATCCCTGTCCGGGGCGTTGACTCTTCCTGATGAGCTTATTTCAAAAGCTGTTGAACTGGCCGAAGAGTACACAGAAAAAAAAGAGCAGGAGAAAAAAGCAGACGAAGCGGCACGCATAGAAAAAAACAGGGCAGAGGCAGAAAAAAAAGAGCAAGCTGCGCGGGATGCTGAAAAAATAAAGGCAGAAAAAAGCGCTGCGAGGGAAACTCTCGCAAAAGAATTTTCTGAAATGCAAAAAAAGCAGGACTCTCTGACTAAGGATGTCGAATATTGGAAAAACCAGGCAGAAAAGACAGAGCAAAAGGTAAGGGACGCAGTTGTAGATGAAATTATCGGAGATGGATATATTGAAAGAATCGAAGATGCTGAGGTCAGATATACAGTAGAAGAGGATTAAAAAAACCTCCCCGGTAAACAGGCCGGAGCGGCCTCTCGCGGTGACCAAACCGCGAGGCCGGGGAGGCAAAAAAAAACAATATCACAGGAGGAACATGAAAGCAATATCCCCGAAAATAAGAGAAAAAGCAGCAGATTTTTATCCGAAGTTTTTTAAAAACCTCAATGCCGGAGCCACATACACGCTTGAAAGCTTCCCTGATATGTATAAAAAAACACTTTTTGGAATGAAAGGGCTGTTCTCAGAGAATGAATTGAAATTGATTGTTGATATATTCAACTCTACAATGCTGACTCCCGTACTTGCAGGCGAACACCTGGTCTGGTCAGTCCAGGACTCAATAGAACTTGAGCACGTAGACAAAAAGTGGGAGGTTAAAAAAGAAATTATCCTGCAAAAAATATCAAAATTACATCTTTTCGAGAAAGCATGCATAGAGATATGGGCAAACGGATTTTGGTATAATTCAGATGATACACCACAGGACTTGGACAAATATATAAAATTACTGTGCGCAACAAATTCTGTGTAAAAAACACTTGACAAACATGGGGCTGCTAAGTTTATAGTAGCCTCATAAATCAGTTTGCAGTTCTCGCGCAAAGCAGCGGATGCAAAACCGGCATACATAAGGCCGGTATCTTCTAAGCAAATTTGTCTATTTGCAAGCAAGATACCGGTCTTTTTTTTTATGCGGGGGTGCAATGAACTGGAAAACCATCAAACATTTCAAACCGTCTGAATTCGACGATCCGAGTGTCCCAATGTCGTCGAAACTCATGAACCCATCAACAATAATTCATCTCGACAATCTTCGCTGGTTTACAGGCTGGGCAATTATTACACATAATAAATTCGGTATCCGCGGATGCGTATGTGTAGAACCGGGCGGACACAGCAAAAATTCACATCATTACGCTAAACATCCTGAAGGATGCTCTGCCGTCGACTGGCATTTTGAATGCAAAGCCGATCCCAGGACACAGATAATAAAAGTTCTCCAGTCCGGTTTCACAGGCATAGGCATATATTATGACTGGAAATGGGACGGCAAATCGCTGTCTGTCGGCTTTCATACGGATTTACGGAAACGGCCGCAGATCTGGAAACGTGAGAACGGTAAATATATTTACTTTTTAAAATAAGGAGAAATCATGTCGAAAACAAAAAAAATCTATGAATCAAAAACCTTCTGGACTGGAGCTGCTGCAGTAGTAGCCTCGGCTGCAGGGTATTTTACCGGTGAAATGGCTCTCGGTACTGCCCTGCAGACCGGCTTTACCGGCCTGCTCGGAATATTTTTACGTACCGGCATGCTCAATAAGCCAGGCGAATAATGACACCGGATCAATTAACAGCGATATCCATGTTTGTCAGCCTCTTTTCACAGCTCGGAGGCTGGCAGTTTGGAAGTGTCCTTTTTTGCATTGTCATAGGCCCCTGGGTCGCGGCATTTATTCTTGTATGGTTCCAGGGACAAAGGTTCGAGCGGGTTGTAAAAATGTACGAGAATAATGTTTTTCTGGTGGAAGACTACGCAAAACTGACAAAGGATCTTCACGATATCGTAATAATGAATATCCAGACAATGACAGAGCTGGTGGAAAGCATCAAAAACCAGAGACGTAATTAAAAAAACAGGGATAAAAACCCAGGGATAAAAACCGGAGATATAACCTATGATGACAGAAAAGATTAAATTTCAGGGAAGACTTGCAAACAAACAGCTCGCAAAAAAACAGCTTATCCTGAAGATAGAAGGCCTTGTCCTTTCAATCCGGGATATTCTCGATCCCTTTGCAGGAATACTCAGTCTTAAAACCGATATCGCTGCAGAGCAAAGCATTCAGCTTGCTGAAGCTGTTAGAGATTATACATCTTTGCAAAGCGAAATCACAGAGCTGGAGAGCTATATCAATGCATAAAGAAATCCCCTGGGAAATAAGAGAAAGAGCTGAAGAACTCTATGTTTACGACGGTTATACATTTGAAGCCGTTGCAGAAAGCACAGGGGTTTCCGTCTCTCAGCTCAAACGCTGGGGCGCAGCAGGTGGATGGAGAGACAGAAAAAAAGAACACAGGCAGATTTTAACCGAGCTCAAACAAAAAAAGATGCTTCTCCGTCAGCGGCTGATTAACTCTGCCCTCAGCTCAAACTCTCCTGATCCCCAGGCGGTTTATGCATTTGCCCGCATGGAAGAACTGTCAACCAGGGAATTTAAACCTGAAACAACAGCCGAACCAGTAACAGCCGAACCCGTCAAATGCAACACCCCTGCCGAGGCAGTTAAGGCTTTGCAGACAGTGGTGGAACGAAA
>CAZNFB010000177.1:0-5721 GCA_964572105.1 uncultured Desulfobacteraceae bacterium | reverse complement strand
ATCCCCCCCCCTTCCCCCAGACTAAGGTGAAAATCGGATAAAGAAAACTCTTTGTTCTTCAAAAAAATTTTAAAATCTCTGGCACTTGCCATGGTTTTTGTATCCCAGCAAAGATCCAGGCTGGATATATCTCCCTTTCCATTAACCTTTTTTAAGGCGGAAGCATTACCATTAAGACTAATTTCCCCGGTAATTGAACCGCCTAACAACTCCTGATCCGTAAAAATTAAATACGGAGAAAGATCTGTTTTATTAAAACGAGCCGATAGAGAAAAATCCTTTTTTTGTAATTGATAATGGGTATTAAACTCAAAGGGAGATTCCCCATAAAGCCGCAAAGCCATATTTTTAAAATTTGCCTGAACCTGAAAAGCTTCAAGAGTTTTACCATCTATCTGAATATCGATCAGTCCCGCGATCCCATTAAATTCAGGATTTTTAAAACTCCCCTTTCCTGAAACATCAAAAAAGACCATCCCTTTCACAGGGAAATCTCCACCTATTCCATAAATTTCCTGGAGGGAAATACCATCAGATACAATCTGCAGATCATAATTACCAGCCGATGCCCAGCCATCTATGAGCATCTCCTCTCCTTTGGAAAAGGTTATCCCAAAGGAATCAAAAATTAATTTGTCAATATCCAGCCGGGACGCCAGATCAACCTCGTTAATTTTCTGACCTAATATGCAAATATTTTTCCCCTTTAATAAAATTCTCCCCTCCGGCTCAGCAAGATCACCCACAAATTTACAGTCCAGGGAAAATTTACCGTCAAACTCCTGGAAAAAATCTTTTATAAAAATATCTTCTCCTGTTAAAGCCAGATCAAAAAAAGGGTCATCTATAAGATGACCAGATACACCATGAAAAGCATGGAGGCTTCCTGAAATATCCAGCGCAGAGGTTTTATTCAAAACCCTGGCCTGGTCCAGAAAAAAGGTTCCATCCTCTAACCGGATACCGGCGTCAAGGTCACCCATTAAAACCTCCCTGTATCTCAAATCTTCCCCCTGCAATGCTGCAGCGCCCATAAGAGAATCTGGTCTCCCCTCCATTTTCATGGTTCCACTGAACCGGCCTTTCCCAAAATCGATATCTGTAAAATCCCCGGCTTCAATATCCTGGAAAGTAAAGGTAAAATTAAGGAGGGGATCAAGGCAGATTTCTCTTTTATCTTCAAACAATTGAACACTCCCTTTTCCCTGGAGGATGGAGCCCTGATTTTCAAGATCCAAAAGTGAAATATCGACTATTCCCAGGTTATCCACAGCCCCTTTTAAGAGAAGGTTCCCCATTTTAACCTCCCTGAACCGGATATTTTCCCCTTTTATTTCAGCAACTACCATCGGCTCCTTTATGGTTCCTGCCACACTGACATCCATATTCACCTTTCCCAGGATATGGGCAAGGGGAGGAAAAGAAAAAATTTCAGACAAATCCTCTGATTCCGCCTTAAAAGCAGTTTTTATTTCATGGGACAACAGGTCATAATCTCCGGCAAAATCGATACTGGTATTTTCTGCACAAAGGTTCATACTCTCCACGGCAACCTTGCCGGGAGCTAAAGCTATTTTTGTTTTAACTTGCACCTTTACAGAATTAGTGAGCTGGTCAATGGTAAAATTTTTAACATCCGCCTTAAGATCGACTTTAGCAAAAATTGTTTTAGGATGAATACCATGGCCATTTATAATCATGGTGGAATCGACTTCCCCGTAAATTTTCGGGCCCTTTTTAAAAATCTCTTCCAGCAGTGTCCCATCCTGTTTTAAAAAAATATTATAGGATATGGCTTCCAGATTTCTGGAGCTTGAAAAAAATCCCCTGGGGAAAGCCTTTTTAAAGTCCACATCCCCTTTTAGCCCCAGCCTGGCCACGGATGAATAAAAAACAAAATCCTTAATATCAAGTTTTCTGTCCGTAATCGAGCAGTTTAAATCAACCCCCACCAGCCGGTTACCGTCAAAGCTAAAGCCGCTATTTTGTAATTGAAATGTCACATCAGGATTCCTGGCAAACCCCTGAATACTCAAATCGACATTTACCAGCCCTTCAAGCTTTGTTTTTACTTGAAAAATCTTTTGAAGCTCAGGTAAAGATGTGTCTGCCTGACAGACTATATCCAGAAACGGATCGGAAAAAATATTATCCACTGTTCCATATATTTCCATACTGGAAGAATCAGTATTTAATAAAAAAACAAGATCATCAATTCGATCCTTTTTTAAAAGACCTTTTAATTTTACAGCATTAACCCGGGTATTGATCCCTGGCATAAAGATCCTGCCCCCCTCAATTCCAAGATCAATATAAAAACTGCGTTTCAGTAAATTTCCATTTTCCAGGGTCAATTCAATGTCACTTAAAACCAGACTATCTTCCGGCTTTTTACTGGTAACCGAATCACCACAAAAAGAAAAAAATCCCTTCTTGATTTTCAGTTCTCTTACTATAATATTTAAGGGGAAAGCTTTTTTTGAAATACCATCTTTTTTAATAGCAGAAGATTTAAAAACTTTGGCTATATTAAGCTTACCCCCGCCATCCTTTTTTAAAAAGAGCCTGGGTTGATCAAAAAAAGCCGCTTTTACAATCAGTTCTTTTTTAAAAAATGATCTCCATGAAAAATCGATATAAACCCTTTTTAGAGTTGCTATCTCTTCTTTTTCAGTGGACATAATATATAGGTTTGTCAATTCAACAGCAGAGCCAAAAATAGAAAACCGTCCATTCTCCCATGTCACAGAACCGGCAATAGCCTTGTTCAGCCTCGACTGAATGAAATTTTCCACCTGTTCAGTATTCAGATAAAAAGAAAAACCGACCAGAAAAATAACCATGGCAAAAAATAAAACCGCCATGCCGATGAAAATTTTGCCGGATTTACCCTTTAAAAAAAATGTCAAATTTTTCTTCATAATTAAAAAAAATATCAGTAGTATCCGGTTGGGAAAATACAAAAAAAACTGCCGACCCTCTAATTTCTGTTTCGAATTAAAATCAAAGCATCTGCGTTGCAAAAGCTTCAATAGATATGATATATAGATGTTCATACAAATAATTTCAGAGCTTGGTCGAATTCCAGCAATAGACTGAGCTATAATAAAATTTAAAAACCTCTGAAACTCGCTGCGCTCAAACAGCCAGAGTTTTTTAAATTTCACCATAGCTCAGTTTCGCCCTCCGGCTTTATGAAATTTATTATCTGAACATCTATATGTATGCACAATTTATGATATCTGTGAAGTCTTTAATTACTACAGGGTGCCTTAAGAAAATGGTATGTGAACATTTTTTATTTTAGTTGCGACACCGTAATCCGGCAAAAAGATAATTTTTCAAAACTCCCTGAAAAAGACGGCCACAGGGGGTTGACCTGTACGATAATGGAAAAAATACAGATTGTCAAAAACCTGCCCCCTTTTTACAGTTACCTTTCATACCAGGAACCATATATATATTGTCACATAAATAATTTCACTGCGTTATCGCCGCCTGCGTATTACAATACGCCTTCCTCCCTCTGGCCTTGTGCCAATTTTTAAAATTGGGTAATTATCTGACAATCTATAAGAATTACAAAAAGGATTAACCAATGGCGCTGTGCGGAATGCGAAATGTATACTGGGGATTCGGTGAACCCCAGCTTCTTGAGGATATAACTTTTCAGATTAAAAAAGGAGACCGGGCCTGCCTGGTGGGCCGCAATGGAGAGGGTAAATCGACCATACTAAAGCTTCTTGGCGGTGAAATTCTTTCTGACAGTGGTGAAGTATGGAAACAGCAGGGGACTAAAATAGCTATGCTTAGGCAGGAAGTCCCTGGAAAATTTAAGGGGACCATTTTTGATCTGGTTGCCCATGGATTAGGTAAAAAAGGGGAACTTCTTGCTGAACATATAAAAATATCTAAAAAAGGGAAAGCAGCAACTCCCCACGAACTTGCAAGGCGTGATAAAATACAACAGACACTCGATTTCCATGGGGGCTGGGAGCTTTTAAGACAAATCGAAAAAGTTTTGTCCCATGCCGGGCTTGACCCTGAAAAAAATTTTTTTGATCTTTCTGCAGGGATGAAACGGCGCGCCCTTTTTACCCGGGCTATTGCTCTTGAACCTGACATTCTTTTACTTGATGAACCTACTAACCATCTTGATATCGATACCATAGCCTGGATGGAAGAATTTATTTTAAGTAATATAAAAACCCTTTTTTTTACCACACATGATCGCGCTTTTTTAAAAAAAATTGCCACCAAAATCATCGAGCTGGATCGGGGCAGGATATTTACTTATAATTCTGACTATGAAACATATTTAAAGCAAAGAGAAATTGATTTAAATGCAGAAAAAAAATCAAACAATGTCTTTGACAAAAAACTTTCCACAGAAGAGACTTGGATCAGGCAGGGAATAAAAGCCCGGAGAACAAGAAATGAAGGGCGCGTTCGGGCTTTGCAAAAGATGCGCGAAGCTTATAGAACACGCCGTAAAAAAATCGGAAATGTAAAGTTTCAGCTTCATGATGCACAAAAAACAGGGAAACTTGTCATCAAAGGGGAAAAAATAAATTTTTCCCTGGACAATATACCGATAATAAAAGATTTTTCAACCACTATAATGCGGGGTGACAAAGTTGGAATTATCGGAAAAAACGGGATTGGGAAAACAACACTTTTAAAAATACTGTTAAAAGAGATTCCCCCGGACTCAGGGACTATTCGCCATGGAACCAATCTTAAGGCGGTCTACTTTGATCAGCTAAGAGCACTCCTTGATGAAGAAAAAACAGTTGCGGAAAATATAGGTGAAGGGAACGATTTCATCGTCATCAATGGCCATAAACGCCATGTGGTGAGCCATCTGCAGGATTTTCTTTTCTCCAAAGAAAGATGCCGCACAAAAGTCCATGTTCTTTCCGGTGGAGAAAAAAACAGGCTCCTTCTGGCAAAACTTTTTACAAAACCTGCCAACCTGTTTATTCTTGATGAACCGACCAACGACCTTGATGCAGAAACCCTGGAGCTTTTAGAAGAACTTATTTTTAATTATACAGGAACACTTTTGCTGGTGAGTCATGACAGAGCATTTTTAAATAACGTGGTCACAAGCACCATGGTTTTCGAAGAAAAGGGGCAGATAGTTGAATACGCAGGGGGGTACGATGACTGGCTCCTCCAGCGGCCAAAGCCTGAAAAAAATCCCCAACCTGAAACTATCAGACAAAAAAGCATCAAGCCAAAACCGAAACTTATTGAAAAAGAAAAACTGGGATATATGGAACAACGGGAGCTCACAGAGTTACCCAAAAAAATAGATCTTCTGGAATCAGAACAAAAAGATCTGTATAGTATTGTATCAGACCCGGATTTTTATAAAAAAGGGAAAAAAGAGACCATTTCCATACAAAAACACCTCCAGGAACTGGAACAGAAAATCGAAGCAGCATACCTCCGCTGGGAAAACCTTGAAAGTCGGTAACTATTCAGCGAATATATACGGCAACAGGTATAATCTGATTAAAGTACTCTGGCATTTTTGTCAATTCGTGTTGATTTTTTACTTTTTTGCGGTTAGGGAAGAACCATTGCCAGGCCAGTTCCGTGGCAGCGTTCTTATATTTTTTTTCAAGTAAGCTGGGGAGAAACGTACCAGGATATCCTGCCTTTAGATCTTCTTCATGCAAATCTATGACGCAGGCAAGGTGGTTTTTTATCTCT
>CAZNFB010000176.1:0-5738 GCA_964572105.1 uncultured Desulfobacteraceae bacterium | reverse complement strand
GCGTCCATTGATAAAAATACTGCTATACCCGCTTCGCAGCAAATACGGAGTTCTTCAGAAAATGCCTGATATGTTTTTGCCAGGGCCACATAATGTAATACTATTGCCATGGGTTTATCGGTTTTCTTAATACAATCCACCAGCACATTTACAATACTTTTTGTTAATCCTGAATCGATCCATATTTCAGGATCAATCCCCATTATATCATAGGCCATATGGGGAATTAAAATATCAATTTCATCCCATTCCGACAGCGCTTCCACGGTATTACGAACCTCATCCATCCCTTTAAACAGATCGAGAGTATCAATGGGATTAGTATATATATAACCGGGATTATTTGTTCTTTGCTGTAATTTTTCCTTTACCTCGTCGGGGAGAGGAGGAAGCAAGAGGTTGGCATTTAGCAGGGAATCAGCAGCCAGTACGCTTACACCTCCCCCTACTCCCATTATGGAAACTCTCCGTTGACTCAGCGGAGGTATATAAGTAAAAGCAACTGCCAGATCAATCAATTCATCAAGGGTGTTAGCTTGAATGGCACCAGCCTGCTTAATCATTGCAGTCCACGCATTTACAGAACCTGAAAGGGCACCGGTATGGGAAGCTGCTGTTTTTGCACCAATCTCGGTTTTCCCCCCTTTTAAAATAATTACTGGCTTTACGCCTGCTGCCTTCTTAAGTGCGGAATAAAACCGTTTTCCGTCTTTTACCCCTTCTATGTAGGCTATAATTACTTTTGTTTTATTATCCTCCGCAAAGTATTCCAATAAATCTGATTCACTGATATCACAGGCATTCCCATAACTGACGGCCTTACTCACCGCAGCGCCTCTCATCTCTGACACACGGCTTAGATATATTGCATTCCCTCCGCTTTGACATATTATCCCCAGAGAACCACTTCGGCTTGACAGGCCGCTTGAAAGGTATAACCCCGTTGCAGGGGAATATATCCCCATGGAATTAGGACCGACAATTCGAATCCCATTTGCACGTGCTATTTCAAGTATTTCATTTTCCAGTGCAATCCCCTCTTCTGTTCCGGATTCGCTGAATCCAGCGGTGAAAAAAGTACAGACCTTAACCTTTTTTTCCACACATTCTTTCATGAGTTCAGGAGTATTGGAAGCTGAAATTGCAACTATTACATAATCTACATCCCCTGGAATATCTCTTAAAGCGGGATAGCATTTCATCCCCATTACTTCTGTTTTATTCCTGTGCACAAGATAAACAGACCCTTTAAATCCCTGTGTTAAAAAAGGTTTCAGAAACATGGCCCCCATGCTCCCAACTTCTTCAGATGCTCCAACAATCGCAACAGATTCAGGGTGAAAAATATGATTCAATTTTGAAAAAGCCGACATGATATTTTATATCCTTAATTCAAAAGTGGGCCTGGTTCTAATTCCAGCAAAACACTGAACTATAGCACCTGATGGGCAAAATTCGAACCAATCCCTCAAACAGTTTAAAATTTATTTAACTCCATAAAATATGGATTCCTTTCAAGCCCTATGTATAAATGGATATATCTTGCAGGCCAGACAAAATTTAAAAATTGCCTCAAGAGCTGCAAAAAAAATAAAAATTGAGCCGATAAGCAGACTTAATTTTTCAAAATTTAAAAAATAGGATAGAGCTATCACACAGCAAAATATAAATCCAACCCTGGCCGCAAAAATTTTGGGCCCAGCATTAACCATTAATGGTTCTGCCTTGAATATATAAAGGGTTGTTTTAGCTATGGCACTATAAGGACTATACTTTGGATTAAAAAAACCGCGTATAAAAAAATCAATTCCCAAGATTAGAATAATCAATTTAAAAGACGTAAAAAAGAAGAGTATAACAGAAAAAATTGATAGAGTTGCATTTATTCGTACAACTTTTTCATTTACCTGACTAAAGGATATTGGACACATTTCTTTCATAATACAAATCTCCTTGTAACTATTCAGTTTAGGATTTCGATTCAACGGAGATTATACCAGACCCCACGTCGATGGCCCTATAATTGGCTTCCAGCTTTGAATCAGGAAAAATATTCTTTATTGCCCCCTTTAAATCATCCAGTGTAATCGGAAAATTCTTAATGGTACATAATGCCCCAAGCATAATCATGTTAAGCATAATGGGCCCGCCAAGCTCAATCGCTTTTGCAGTACCATCCATCCAGTACAGCTTTTTTACAGACTTTAAAAGGGTATCTTTTATCCAGTCTGCATCAGGGTATTCTACTTCTCCGGCAATAACATTTAAAGGATATATTGGCCGGGAATTAACCAGAAACAGAGCGTCTCTGTTTCCATATTCCGCCAAGATCCTCAAAGTCTCCAGAGGCTCCAGGCCGATAACAATATGGGCCATATTGGGAGGAACCAGGGGGCCGCAGTTTTTATTTTTAGAAATACGAACGTGGCTCATAACTGCACCGCCCCGTTGTGACAATCCAAAGGTTTCTCCAATGGTTACCCTAAAACCCTTTTCCACAACAGCTTTCCCGATAATCTGGGATGCAAGGACATTTCCCTGCCCTCCGACCCCTGTTATAATCAGATTCAAAGGCATGTTATCCGCTTTACTCAACTTTTCCCTCCCTTATAATAGCATTCTGCGGGCAAATATCGACACATATACCGCAACCTGCGCATATGACCCCGTCTATCTCTGATTTCCCTGTGATGCTGTTCCATATTAATCCAGGGCAGCGAAATATGCGTGTGCAATAGCGTCCGCAACCGCACTCTTCCCCTATACATTTATTCGGATCCACATGCATATTAAAGGAAAAACCCCCTTCCCTCCCCTGAACCAGAGCACATTTACGCCGCAGAATAAGAACCCGCGGTCCGGTTTTTTTCATTAGCCGGTATATTCTTTCCGCAGTCTCTTTTAACTCATAGGGATCAGTCACTTCCACATCAGCACCTATTGACCTGCAGATATTCTCTATTAAAACAGGCTCTGTAACATCCCCCATCGCTGTAATACCGGTTCCTGGATGGGGCTGGAACCCTGTCATGGCTGTGGCGCTGTTATCCAGTATAATGAGAAAAATATCAGCCCCATTAAATTTTGCATTTACCAAACCAGGAATCCCTGCATGAAAAAAAGTCGAGTCACCACAAACAGTTATAACCGGCTGGTCAAACCCAAACCTTTCAAGTTTACCATAACCGCACGCAAGCCCTGAACCGGATCCCATGGCATGGACTGATTTCACCTGATTAAAACCTGTTGGCCATATTCCCATGGTATAACAGCCGATATCACCGGAGACAAAACCATTTCTATCATCCCAGGCAAGAGCAGTCTTTATAGCATAAAAAGAAGCCCTGTGGGGACATCCAGGACAAAACCCAAATTCTCTAACAGGAAGTTTATCCGCTATCATGGTGTCGATTTCATCTTTATATGTTCCGGTATTATCCGGCAGATGAAAAATATCTGAAAAAATTTTCATAACAAGGCCGGGGGTCAGTTCACCACATGAAGGAACAGCCCCGGACATCTTCCCATAATATGTTTTAACCCCGACCCTGTGCCCCAGCTGGGCAGCCAAAGATTTAACATTATCCTCCAGAAAAGATTCAACCTCTTCCAGAAACATTATTTTATCACTTATCTTAAGGTACTTTTCCAGCAATCTAACAGGAAGTGGCCATGTAGTTCCTAATTTCAAGAGTCCTACTTTTCCATCCAGCCCCATAAGCTCCACCGCTTCAGCAGCATAATTCCACGGACATCCTGAAGATATAACCAAAAGTTCAGGTGCCTCCGGGCCCTCATAAGTATTAAAATGTGATGTCTCAAATATTTCCCTGGCCTGATCAAGCTTCTGATTTCTCGCCTCATGTTTGGCCACAACAGGAAAAGTATGATAAGGTTTGGAAGTATCAAAAAACGGCTGCGCATCCGAAAGTGTAATTAAACCTGTCTGCACACTCGAACGGGTATGGGAAAGACGGGAAACGCTCCTTAAAATCACAACATTTTTAATCGCTTCAGAAAGCTCAAATGCCCATTTGGTCATTTCAATGGCCTCCTGAGCTGTAGCAGGTTCCAAAAGGGGTATTCCCCCCATCCTGGCAAAGAGTCTTGCATCTTCCTCATTGGTGCTGGAAATCCCGGCCGGGTCATCACATGTAATTAATACAAGGCCTCCGTTTGTTCCGGACATGGTCATATTCAAAAGAAAATCTGATATAACATTAACACCATTTTGCTTCATGCTGGCAAGAGCCCGGCACCCAGCATAAGATGCTGCTGTTGCCGCTTCAAACGCGACCTTTTCGTTGACTGACCACTCCACATATATTGGAAGATCTTTTGCGGCTTTGGCCAGGGTTTCTATAATTTCAGAAGAAGGATTCCCAGGGTAACCCGCACAAAATGTAACACCCGCCTCCAGAGCCCCCCTGGCGATGGACTCGTTTCCCTGCAGCAATGCAATCCCGCCTGTTTTTTCACTAATCATCGTCATTTTTTCTCCAGCAGAAATTATTTGTTTTTTTCAATTCTACGCTTCCTGCCTCTGTTACGTTTATTTTCAGAAGCTTCCATAAGATGATTAAAATTCTCATCAGGAAATTCAGCCACCTCAAGAAGACCTTGTTTCACGGCCCCGACAAGCAACTCCTCACCTCTTTGGGTTCGCACGATAAGAGTATTCCAGGACTTTGATCCCTCCAGGGTTCCAACAGACAGATCAGCAGTTTCCCCTGTCATATCCTCGCACAACAGGCATCCCTGCTGAATAAAAGGTCTTATATCCGAAAGGGGATATTCCACCTTCCTTTTTAAGGTTTGAACCACAAGTTTTTCTGAAGGAGGGGGAGGTATATCATATTTAATTATTTTTCCTCCATCCATATTTTTAACAAGAAAATCGTTAAATGCGCGGTGATCAAGGGCCCAGGTACAAAAAAGAGCTATTTTCAGGGAAATGGGAGCCGACAAATTTTCTCCTAAAGGCTCCACCATGCTCATTCTGCGAACAGCTTCCATCTGACATGGAAGACCAACTATCCCCAGCATATCTTTACCCGCCTTCAACGCCCTGTTTAAGGCAGAAAGACCGCCGGAACCGGTATACTCTGATCCTGAACAGCTTAAAATATCCCCCCTGCTTTCTGCTAAAAAACCGGCAGATGACGAACCATTACCACGACTTGTCAAAACAGCGGCTTTTATTTCTCCTTTTTCAAGGGCATAAATCATAAGAGTGGAAACTACACCACCATACTGAGCCCTGGACACAATTTCCGGGTCCGTGGATCTTGCCGCAAAAATTTTTCTATAATCCCCTATACCTGATTCATCGGACTCATTTTTTTCATCATGCTCCGCAAGGGGACATATTTGAAAACATCTTGCTGTATCAGAACAGCAAGGGGCAAGGGGGATGATTTTACCATCAATATAATCAAAATACGGACAAAAACCAGCACATGCACCACATCGGACACAAATTCCATTGTTAATAACTTCATTTATCAGGCGGGTCTGTCCCTGGGAAGTTTGAACGATCATACTCAGGTTATTCCTATATTGCCAAAATTTATTAAAAAGTTATAAATTACGGGCATCCTTACAAAGTGTAAAACGGTAAATAAAGGGTGCCTAAAATTCCACATAAATGATTGATAATTACATTAAATAGAACAAAAAGGTCAAGCTCAAAATAGTCAGTCCTGTTCACTTAAAAAGATAATACGAAAAGTTTCTTC
>CAZNFB010000175.1:4129-5799 GCA_964572105.1 uncultured Desulfobacteraceae bacterium | reverse complement strand
GGCATTTTATAAATTAGTAGAATTCCTTAATTCATAATTTATCATTTTCATATAAAAAGCCTGGGACAGACTAAGAATTCTTCTTTAAAAACTTGCTTTTTAAATATATATTTCCCCCGGATTTTATCCACTGCGAAAGATGTTTCGCAGTCTGCGCAGAAATTTTGTCAAGACCTATGAGCTCAAGCTGTGCCCCCTGCCACTTTGACAAATATTCTGCAGAGGCGCTGGAGAGTTCACTAATACCGTTGAGGGATAATCTCTTCCCCTGCCAGCCGGATAAAAATTTTGCAGTTTCAGGAGAGATCTCTGCAAGTCCGTTTAAACAAATCCATTCACCCTTCCAGGAGATGAGATTTTTTGCCTCCTCCGGTGATAAAGAAGTCAATCCGCTAAGATAAAGTTCTTTCCCATCCCATTTAGATAAGCATAAAGCAGCATCGGGGGAAAGCCGGGTAAGCTCATTTATTCCATCAAAATTTCCTTTACAAAAATTTTCCCAAATTATTCTGTTATTTTTCGGCCTGACAACTTTTTTGTATGATCTGCTTATTCTTTTTTGTTTTATTTTTCTCCAAATCAAACTTAGCTCTTGAAGTTTTAAATTATTTTTATCAATGGAGAAGGTTCTATCCATGTCATCATATCTGTTTATAACAAAATCTATTTGATTCATAATTTTTTTACGATTCACTTCCCTGCTAAATGGAATCATATTAATATCAATTTTTGCTTCCCGTTTAGTAAACAAAAGTTCTTCTATTGCATATTGTAACTGCCAGTATGGTTTATTTAAATTTTCTATGTAAGCATTACGCCGTTGAATAGTATACAGGTTCAATTCAATTCTTTTATTTTTTATGGCTTCCTCATAGGTCGTTATATGTTTTTCCTGTTTTTCTTTAAAAATTTCTCCTTCAATATTTTTATTTCCATTTTTATAATAATTAATAAGCCCTTCAATTTCTGATTGCTTTGCCCCCAAATGTTTCATTAATGCATCAATCTTTTCCAGATATTTTTCCACGATAATTTCATCATTTTCCACTATTGTTCTCTCGGGCTGCGGAGGTAGACTCTCTTGAGACGGGGGAGGCGGTTGGGTTGCAGCAATTTTCCTATTATCAATAATAATTTGTTTAATTGTAGTTAAATCTTTTACAAACCATCCAACACAAAATGCGCTTATAAAGACAAGGGGAACTATCCATTTTAAACTTAATCTTTTTTCTTTTATATAAAATTTTCTACTCTCCTCCCCTTCTATTTCAGGTTTTATATGATCTGCTTTACTTAATTCTGTTTCCGTAATTTTGATTGTTTCCTGTACAAACTCAGGTTCCTCTATTGGGCTGTCTGTATCGTCATATGTTAAGCTTTCATCCATTAAATCAAGTTCTTCATCTGTCGATTTCACATCAAACTGTTTCAACTTAGCAACAATTTCTTCCATTTTTTTCTGTTCAGAATCAGCTTTTATATCAACAGAGGGAGTTCCAGGTTCTTCTTTTTTAATGTCAGCGACAATTTGATCCCTTTTTGTCTGTTCAGAGTGGACTTTTGTATCAACAGGTTCATCTTCAGGCTCTTCTTCTTTGATATCAGCGATAATTTGGTCCATTTTTGTCTGTTCAGAGTGGGCTTTTTTATCAACAGACTCATCTTCAGGC
>CAZNFB010000175.1:0-4029 GCA_964572105.1 uncultured Desulfobacteraceae bacterium | reverse complement strand
GCTCCATTTGTTTCTTCTTTTTTATCTTCATCAGGAGTCTCGTTTTCCGGGGAAAGAAGGTTATCAAGCTGATCCTGACTGAGTGCTCCATCTGTAGCTTCTTCTTTTTCTGTGCTTTCTACTTCTTCCTCATCAGCACTGGTACTTAGTTCGGAAAGAAGTTGATCCAGTTGATCCTGACTGAGTTCTGCTGCCATAAAATATAAGCCTTTATAATTTCTTAAATATGCTTATTTTTTTATAAAAAATTATTATTGAGATAAAAATGGATTCTTGCGAGACTTCTGGACTAAAAAAAGATAATCACTTTTTATTCTTCTTACAATTAAAGTAATCGGTTATTCCATAAAAAACTTGATTAAAATAGCTTTAAAAATGTAAGTATTGGCATTTGTATATATAATTTTGTGGGTTCAAATTTTTTGATGTCCCGAAATATCGTGTTCATATTTTAAGGACACCTTGAAAAATTGCCTTTTTGCCAGATTACGGTGGCAAAAATCCTAATTTTTCAAGGCACCCTTAAGCTTAAATTGAAAGGATGGATTTTATGGAAAATAAAAAATGGATATACCTTTTTAATGAAGTTGACCAAGCGCTAAATTATATTGGTGGTGCTTGGGATGACGTAGTGGGGTTACTTGGAGGGAAAGGGGCTAACCTGGCAGAAATGACCCGCATGAATGTCCCCGTTCCCCATGGTTTTACTATAACAACCGAGGCTTGCAAGGAATTTATCAACCTTGGAGGAATTTTCCCAAAGGGACTGATGAGCCAGGGGGAAGAAGCCATGCGTTATTTGGAAACAGCAACAGGAAAAAAATTTGGGTGCAAAAAAAATCCATTACTTGTTTCATGCCGTTCGGGTGCCAAGGTCTCCATGCCGGGAATGATGGATACTGTTTTAAATATTGGATTAAACGATGAAACCGTTGCGGGAATGATAGCTTTGACCGGAAATGAACGATTTGTTTATGATTCCTACAGACGTCTTATCCAAATGTTTGGTACTGTGGTTGTGGGCATGCCGGATGAAGTCTTTGAGGAGATTATAGCCGAAAAAAAATTAGCTGCAAAGGTTAAAACAGATTCTGATTTAACTGCTGATCACTGGAAAGATGTAACAAAACAATTTAAAAAAATTTTCAAACGGCGGGCATCATTTGAATTCCCGATGAATCCTGCCAGACAATTAGTTCTGGCCACTGAAGCTGTTTTTAAAAGTTGGAACGGAAAAAGAGCCATAGCTTACAGGCACGCGGCGGGGATTTCCGATGATCTTGGGACCGCAGTTAATATTGTATCAATGGTTTTTGGAAACATGGGCGAAAAGAGCGCCACAGGCGTTGCAATGACGCGAAACGGCTCCACCGGAGAAAAAAAAATAGAAGGGGACTATTTAATAAACGCCCAGGGGGAGGATGTTGTTGCAGGAACTCGTATGACAAAGGATATAGCAGAATTAAAAGATGAAATGCCTGATGTTTATACGGAATTTGAACAAATTATCAAGCGCCTTGAAAAACATTACGGCGAAATGCAGGATGTTGAGTTTACCATCGAAAAAGGAAAATTATGGATGCTCCAAACCCGCACCGGCAAACGGACTGCCCAATCAGCAGTTAGAATAGCAGTCGATATGGCCAACGAGGAGCTTATAACAAGAAAAGAGGCAGTTTTGCGTGTCCATCCCGATCAGATCGATTTTTTCATGCATCCCCAGTTTAAAACCGAATCCAGAATAGAAGCAAAAAATGCCGGCAGATTAATCGCTTCAGGGATAAATGTTTCACCCGGTGCTGCTGTGGGGATTGTCGCCCTTGACGCGGACTTAGCTGAGGAATGGGCTAAACAGGGTAAGTCTGTTATAATGGTTAGGCCTGAGACCAAGCCTGACGATGTGCATGGCATGCTGGCAGCAAAAGGTATTCTCACATGCAGAGGCGGACGCACCAGCCATGCTGCCCTGGTTGCCCGTCAGTTTGGAAAGCCTGCCGTTGTGGGCGTTTCAGAATTAAAGATACAACTTAATAAACGACTGATAGAGGTTGATGATAAAATTATTAACGAAGGGGACTGGATTTCCATTGACGGATCAATGGGAGAGGTTTTTCTGGAAAAGCTAGAGACGATAATCCCGGATATAAAAGATAAATGGCTGATGACTCTTCTCTCCTGGGCAGATGAATTCCGTACCCTTGGCGTCTGGGCAAATGCCGATACCCCGACAGATGCGATACGGGCCCGCAGTTATGGAGCAGAGGGTATAGGTTTATGCAGAACGGAGCATATGTTCCTGGGGGCTGAACGATTCCCCATGGTTCAAAAAATGATCATGGCTGAGCTGCCCATTGAACAACGTGAAGCTATAAACGCCTTGCTTCCTTTTTCACGAGACGATTTTGAGGGACTTTTTCGAGCAATGGATGGTCTACCTGTAATCATTCGTTTAATTGATCCACCTTTGCATGAATTTTTGCCGAGCCGCATAGAATTAAACAGGGAGTTGACCGATATTAAAGTACGGCTGCAGCACGCAACTTCGCTGGATGCTATAAATCAACTGCTGCAGGATTTTAAAAATAAGGAAAAAATATTAAAACGGGCTGAAAGTCTCCATGAAGAAAACCCCATGCTCGGACTGCGGGGGGTACGTCTTGGAATTCACACCCCTGAATTAAATACCATGCAGGTTCGCGCTATTTTTGAAGCCGCAAGCATTGTAATTAAAGAAGGTATAAAAGTATCGCCGAAAGTGATGATTCCCCTGACATGTCATTCCAATGAATTAAAAGTAATGGTGGCTCTTTTTGAAAAAGAGGCGGCTTCCGTTATGAATAGCTATAATGTTAAAATAGACTATAAATTCGGCACAATGATAGAGCTGCCCCGTGCTGCCCTGACAGCCGATCAGATGGCAGAGTTTTCTGACTTTTTTTCATTTGGAACCAATGATTTAACCCAAACTGTTTTCGGACTTTCAAGGGATGATGCAGAAGCAGTTTTTCTAATGGAATATCTTGAGCAGGGAATTCTCCCTGAAAATCCCTTTGCCACAATTGATAAAGATGGCGTGGGGCAATTAATGGATATGGCTGTTAAAAAAGGACGCGCCGCAAAGCCTAATATAGAATGTGGGATTTGTGGTGAGCATGGTGGAGATCCGGCATCCATCGCTTTCTGCCAGGAAATTGGCTTGAATTATGTTTCCTGCTCACCATTTCGCGTACCAATTGCACGCCTTGCCGCAGCCCATGCTGCTTTATTAAATGGGGACAAAGTATAGATTTTCAGCATAATTAATTATGAAATGCTTACCCGCTAAAACTTATTATGTTTAGAATTAATCAGTAGTGCCCGGTTAGAAAGTTACAAGAAAAAAATACGGAAAATTCTAACCGGGAGCTACTAAGGAACGAGGACGAAATAACTTGGTATTTTAAGCGTCGATCCATCCTGCCTGACTGCGTTACAAAAGCGTAGCAATATCTTGATATTCCTACACTTTCGCGCCTTGCCAGGCAGGCGCCTCAACACTTAAAATTGCGAACTTATTTCGTCCCCGTTCCTAATGAACGAAAATTTTCAAACAGAAGCATATAAATGTGCTTTGCTTTTCCGCTTTTTTTTTCTCTTTTCTTTAATATACCACTTTAGTCCTTCTTTTGTCTCTTTTGGACTAACATTTTCCATGACTCGTTTAGTAACAAGTTTATGTACTCTGGAGAGAGTTTTATAATCACACCTGCCGCAATGACAGGTTTTGATGTAGCTTGCGGCTATTTTCTCCCAGTCCTCCGGCGTGTTTGCGGGTATCTCTTTTAATCCTTCGCATAACTGCAAGCATCCATTACTGGATAAATGCCAGTGCTCAAGCCAGCTGTCTGCAGCCTGGTTAAAATTATCAAATAATATTTCCATTATTCCCCTTTTAAGTGCATACTTTTAAAGGTTGCAAATTGCATTTTTTAAATGAGCAATGAAAATCGAGGCGATCCTTATACCAGGTTCAAATTAATAAGAAGTTTT
>CAZNFB010000174.1:0-5872 GCA_964572105.1 uncultured Desulfobacteraceae bacterium | reverse complement strand
ACAGGGTTTCAGGAGTAAGGTACTATGGTTTTATATGAATTTCAAATGCATTCATAACTCCATGGCATTTACATGCTGTGCTGAACAATACAGGTGCTTTTGAATCTGCAACACTATCCATGGCTGAATAAAGATCCCCAGGGGAATATCCTCCAATTCCAGGGGCAAGCTGACGGCTTTTTATCACAACAGATTTATACCCGTCATACTCAATTTGTCCAAGAGTCTGGTGGAGTATTCCCAGCCTGGGCTTTTTTGTATATGTGCATAAATCCCCTGGTTCGGGGCAATCATCAGGGCAGATAAAATCAGCATAACTCATATAAAGTTCTCCATTTTTCCCCCGAAAAGGGTTAGGTACTAATTTTTCAACTCCAGAGGGGACAGGCACCGGTTCTATAATATACTTTTTTGACAGCCGCCCTTTTATCCATTCGTAAGCCAGGTGTACAGGTATTACCGGTATTATCCAGTCAGGATAATCTCTCCTGTTTAGATTCTTTATAATAAAATCCACGCCATCCATTTTGACAATTTCATAAGCCCCCTCATCAATACCTTGAGACGAATCAGGATTTTTATCAACAAATGTAATATTAACTTTTTTTGATTTTCGGCTCATGGCAGCAGCTGCTTTTTTTCCGAATTTCCCAGCACCGATTATCCAGATATTTTTCATACTTACACCTATGGGCTTTCATATAAATAATTTCACAGAGTTATCACCCTTTGAAGTATTGTAATACGTCTTGCTTTCAATTTTTTCACGATTTACACCTTTATGAAACTTGCCAAACTTTATATCATCTGATAAAAAAGTGCCATGAAAATAATAAATAAAAATCAATTAATATTAGCTTCGAAATCTCCACGGAGAAAAGAACTTTTAACACGCGCGGGAATCTCCTTTTCTGTTGTCCCAGGCATGTTTGATGAAAGCTCCATTTCACCATCTTCCCCCAGGGCCTATGTGGAGCTTTTGGCCGAAGCCAAAGCAAAAGAGGTCTCATTGCTCCACCCCGACAACTGGGTGCTTGGAGCAGACACCATAGTTTTGATAAATGACGAAATTTTAGAAAAACCTAAATCTGAATCAGAAGCTTTTCAGATGCTGAAACTTTTAAGCGGAAATATTCATGAAGTTCTCACAGGCTATTTTATTTGCTGCAAGATAAAAAACCGCTCCTTTACGGAAACAATAACAACGGAAGTTATTTTCAAAGACCTTGATGATGAAGAGATTAAATGGTATATAAAAACAAAGGAACCCTTTGGAAAAGCTGGTGCATACGCTATCCAGGGTTTGGGGAGCAGATTTGTAAAAAGCATTAAAGGCTCCTACTCAAACGTTGTTGGCCTGCCGGTTTGTGAGGTTATTGATTTTTTGAAAAAAGAATCTGTTCTTGATAATGGCAAGGAGTATAAACTTGATTGACCGGATTAATAATATAAAAAGCCGGATTAAAACAACGGCTGTTTCATGCGGAAGGGACCCTGAAACAATTCGCCTTATAGCTGTAAGTAAAACAAAACCTGCTCATATGCTAGAAGAGGCGATAAAGGCGGGTGCAAAAGATCTTGGCGAAAATTATATTCAGGAGGCCGATAAAAAAATAAGCTCCCTTTCCCAATATCCTGTTTCATGGCACTTTATAGGCCATCTTCAATCAAACAAGGCAAAGTATGCTGTAAGACTTTTTGATCTGATTCATACAGTGGATACAATGAAACTTGCTCGCGAGCTTGATAAACATGCCAAAAAAATAGATAAAATCCAGAATATTTTAATTCAGGTAAATATAGGGGAAGAGATTTTAAAATCGGGTGTGAATGAAAAAGATGCTGAAAATCTTATTAAAGAGATAAGCCCTTTACGCAATTTATCGATAAAAGGACTTATGGCCATCCCCCCTTATTCTGATGATCCTGAAAAAACAAGACCATATTTTAAGGCTCTTTTCGATTTAAAAGCCCTAATCAATAAAAAAGCCATACCCAATGTATCCATTAACGAACTTTCCATGGGAATGACAAATGACTATACCATTGCAGTGGAGGAAGGTTCAACACTTGTCAGGGTAGGAACTGCCATTTTCGGGAAAAGAGATTGAAAATTCTCATTCACATATGCTGCGCCGGGTGCTCCATATATCCGGTAAAACTCCTCAGGAAAAAGGATTTTAATGTAACCGGTTTTTTTTATAATCATAACATCCACCCTTACACAGAATGTTTAAAAAGGAAAAAAGCCCTTGAGGATTATGCAAAAATAATAGATCTGCGTGTTATATGGCAAAAGGGATACAACCTTGAACAATTTCTGCAAAGTGTGGTCTTCCGGGAAGCTGACAGATGCACATACTGCTACCATGACAGGCTTAAAGCTGCTGCTCATATTGCAAAACGCGGAAAATTTGATTTTTTTACATCAACTCTTTTATACAGTAAATTCCAAAACCATGAAAAAATAAAAGAGATAGGTATCTCCATGGGAAAATCTGTGGGAGTCCCCTTTTTTTACAACGATTTCAGGGATGGATGGAAAGAGGGTATTAAAGAATCAAAAGAGCTGAATTTATACAGGCAACAATACTGCGGCTGTATTTTCAGCGAAAAAGAAAGATTTTACAAAGAATAAACAGGGCATTTAGTCAAGAATATCCCTTATTTTATTTGAAAGCGTATTTATGGTATAAGGTTTTTGAAGAAATCCGTTACACCCCCGTTTAAGTATTTTTTCAACACTTTCATCTCTGCTGTAACCACTTGCAAGAAGAACCTTAACATCAGATTTTATTTCCTTTATTTGATCATACACCTCTCCGCCATCCATGCCTGGCATTATCATATCCAGAATTATAAGATCGAAATCTGAAACAACAGAATCGGAAGATTCCTGTTTCAATATATCAATGGCCTTTGAACCGCTTGAGGCTGTTGATACATTATAACCCATATATTTAAGCATCTCTTTTACAACCTGTAAATTTGTTTCTTCATCGTCAACAATAAGAATGCTCCCCTCTGCTGTACATATTTCCCCTGAAAAATTATTTTCTTCTTCTAATTCTTTTTCGCTGGTAACCGGGAGAAAAATATAAAAACTTGTACCCGCACCCGGCCTGCTTTTAACATCAATAACTCCTTTATGGTTTTTTATAATCCCATAAACAGAGGATAAACCAAGGCCGGTGCCACCCTCTTTTTCCCTGGTAGTAAAAAAAGGATCAAATATTTTATCCAGGATTTCTTCATCCATTCCGGCCCCGGTATCCTCCACAGTTATATTAACGTACCTGCCAGGGGGTAATTCACGGGGAGTTGAAAATTTTTTATCCAAAATAATATTTTCCGTTTTTACAAAAATATTTCCGGATTTTCCCATAGCCTGCCATGCATTAATGTACAGATTCAAAATAACCTGTTCAAGCTGCCCCCTGTCCACCGCCACAGGCCATAAATCAGTTTCATATTTTTCAGTAATCGTAATCTCTTTTTTCATTTCACCGAACATTTGGGTTTGATGTTTTATAACTCTGTTCAGATCTGTTACCTTAACCTGATACTTCCCTCCCATTGCGTATGCCAGAAGTTCGCTGGTTAACTTCCCACCCTGATTGATATAGTCCTCTAGATTTTTTAATTTTTCATAATTTGGATGCCCGGAATCCGTATTTAAAAGCATTAACGAAACATTACCAAGTATCCCCATGAAAACATTGTTGATATTATGGGCAATCCCCCCTGACAATGTACTTATTGCCTCAATTTTCTGAATTTTTCTAAGGTGAATCTCATATTTTTTTTGTTCAGTTATATCATTTAATATAACAATATTCGATTTATTTGCACACCCATTTAATTGTATCATACTCATCAAAACTTCTTTATCATTGATTGCAACAGATAATTCATTAATCCATGTTTTCTCCGGATTATTTTTATATTTGTTAAAAAGATCCTTTGTCTTCCATCTAAATTTTTTATTAAAGATGTTTGAAAAATATAATGAGAGAAGTTTTTCTTTAGATATTTCAATAATATTAACTGCAGCATTATTAGCATAAATTATTTTTCCATCAGAAGTAAGCTCAATAATCCCCTCTGATAAATTTTCAAGAATCATTCGCAAATGATCCTGGGCAAGCAATAACTCTTTTGTAGCCTCTCTGGGATAAATTTCCCCTTCCCCATGGATAATATTCGCTAAATCATGGGGAGAGTCTGAATCGAGCCCCTTTAACACAGACAAAACATGTGACCCCATACTATTAAATGGCCCTTTTGCAATAAATGCGTCAGCTCCAAGAGCTTTACCTGCCGAACCATATTCAACCAGAATCGACGATAAAATAACAATATATATATTTTTAAATCTGGGAATACTACGTATGATACGGCATAAGTCCTTGCCATCGATATTCGGCATTATCAAATCTATGAATATGACATCAGGGGAATAATCATCTAACATTTTAAGAGCGGACAATCCATCCACAGCTGTCTTAACATCATATCCTGCTTTCTCAAGCAAATTATGCATAAATTTTAAGACTACCTGATGATTATCAGCCACCAATATTTTTTTCATATCATATTCCCCTAACTCACATTCATGATACTCAAATAGTAAAATTACCATTAGCAAAAAAAATAAAATTTAAAAGATATCCTGATTAAAACCTATATCGATATATATTATTAAAAGTCAAACAAATTATCTCCCCTGGGACAGATATTTTGGCAATTAGTTCAAGTAAAATTTTAGCCAAGCTTTAATTTAAATAATTTCAATGGGTTATTGTCAATTTTAGACTGCTCAATGAATCAATCAGATATTTTATTTTTAACCTTTTCTGCTATAATCTCTTTAAGCTTAAATTTTTGCACCTTTCCACCAGCACTCAGGGGAAAAGAATCAACAAATTCAATTCTATCCGGGATCTTGTATTTTGCTATTTTCCCAGCCAAAAAACCGACGATCTCTTCTCTTGTCAGGGTTTCATCCTTTTTCTTCAGGATAACAAAAGCGCAGGATCTCTCATCCATGGCCTTGTCCGGGTAGCCCACTATGTTGATCTCCATTATTTTAGGATGTTTAAACAAAATTTCTTCAACTTCCCTTACATAAATGATCTCCCCTCCCCTGTTTATTTTATCCCCTGACCTGCCTATTATTTTCAAATTTCCATCTTTATTTATCAACCCGACATCGCCGCTGTGGAGCCATCCTTTTTTATCTATAGTTTTTTGGGTAGCTTCGGGGTTCTTGTAATACTCCACCATTAAAACGCCACCCCTGTGACATACCTCTCCGGGTGTTCCCACAGGAACAACATTTTCCACACCATCCTGAATGGACATTTCGACTCCTGCACAGGGTTTCCCCACTGTTGTCGAAAATACTTCAACAGGGTCCTCCGAAGATGTCATAATATCCCCTCCAGTTTCTGTCATACCATATGCCGCAAAAAGTTGAGCCTCGCCACCCCCTATTTTTTCCTTTATCTCAAGGGCAGTTGCCTCTGGACATGCAGCCCCCCCTATCCACATTTTTTTCAAAGAACTCAGATCATATTTTGAAAAATCCGGATGGTTCATCATCATTATGAAAAATGTCGGGACACCCGCTGTAAATGATACTTTATACCTGTCAATAAGTTCAAGGGTGTATTTAGGGTCAAAGGCTCCAGGCATCACCAGAGCTCCCCCTGACAGTACAGCCGAATCCATTATATGAGAAGTGGCTGTAGCGTGTGTTGCAGGCGCCATGCAAAGATAAACATCATCTTTAGTCAGATTTATTCTTATATTCCCTCCCCAGGTCTGATAGTTTCTGGCATTATAAGTACACACAACACCTTTTGGATTT
>CAZNFB010000173.1:0-5928 GCA_964572105.1 uncultured Desulfobacteraceae bacterium | reverse complement strand
GCATTTTTAAGCCTCGCCAAAATTAAATGCCCTGAATTTTTTCATAAAAAAACCCGCTATAAAACAAAAGGTGTAATTATGACAAATGCAAACAATATAAAAGGGGTCATTGTGATTTTAACAGGTGGCGGAGATGTGCCAGGTTTAAACCCGGCCATTAGAGCCATCACCATAAGAGCACTTAGAGAAGGATATAAGGTCATTGGAATTCGCCGGGGCTGGGCCGGTGCCATTGAAATCATAAGAGACAAAAAAGAGGATAACAGCAACAATTATCAAATTTTAACTGAAGAGATCGTTAACAAAGCAGGGAGAACCGGGGGAACTTTTTTGCACACATCACGAACCCGCCCCTCCCATGTCTCCAAAGAAAACGTGCCTGTGCACCTGCAGAGCCAATACAATGCTGAGATCAACGATTTGACGCCGGAAATATTAAAAAATCTCGATTTCATAGGAACCGATTATTTAATCCCCATAGGGGGTGATGATACCTTAAGCTATGCAGTTAATTTATCTAAAAAGGGGGTTAAGGTTATTGCAATCCCCAAAACAATGGATAACGATGTTCCTGGAACCGATTATTGTATTGGATTCAGCACATGCGTAACCCGAACAATCATGATGGCCAACAGCTTACGGACATCAGCAGGGTCCCATGAAAGGTTTCTGGTTCTTGAAGTTTTTGGCCGCTATGCCGGATTTACAGCCATGCTTCCCACAATGACAGGGGCCGCAAATCGTTGTGTTATTCCCGAGTATAAATTCGATATTGAGAGATTAACCGCACTGTTAACAGAAGACCGTATAAAAAACCCAAGCAATTATTCGGTTGTTATTGTGTCGGAAGGAGCCATGTTTGAAGGGGGAGAAATTATTATTAAAGATAAGAGTAAAGATGCTTATGGCCATGTTAAATTAGGCGGGATTGGGGATCTTGTGTCGGCAAAGTTAAAAGAACTTTCTCCAAAGTATAATAAAGGTAAAAAAATAAATATAATCAATCAAAAATTAGGATACCTTGTAAGAGGGGGAGATCCCGACGCAATTGACTCCATAGTTCCCATGGCCTATGGCAATTTGGCCATGGACCTTATTCTTAAGGGGATTCATGGCCGCCTTGTTGTGTTAAAAAATGGCCGATACGATAACATGCCCGTTGATGTGGTGATCAGTTCAGCAAAAAAAGTCAACATCGCAAAACACTATAATACTCAAAGGCTTCGCCCTTCTTTTCACAGCTTTGAAATGCAGCCCCTTTTTATCATGACCAGTGAATAATCACCTTGGGGAGTACTCACCACCTTAGGGTTCGCTCAAAAATAAATTAGCAATTTTAAGTGTTGAGGCGACTGGCTGGCAAGGCGCGAAAGCTTAGGAATATCAAGGATATTTCTGAGCTTTCGGAACACAGCCAGACGGGATGCATCGGCGCTTAAAATGTAAAGTTATTTTTGAGTTAGCCCTTACACTTGCGCGCAACAGCCGGACCAAGGCATCCTCAGAAGGCGGAGCCCCAGATAAGCGCCACGATACACGGGGCCAAAATCGGGCAAATTCCCTTTCCAGCACCATTCCCAGACATTACCGTGCATGTCGTACATGCCCCAGGTATCAGGTGAAAAATTTGCCACTGAACTTTCTTTCGCTTTGAGATCCCCTGATTGAGAGCCCCTGGCTGCACCCTGGTAATGGATAATTTCCATTGTAATTTACCGGATTTGACCCCGTTTTTTATTAGCTGTGTTTCAGTTCAAAGGCTTTCATGAAATCTGCAAGGGCTTCAACAGCTTCCTCTGAGGTTGCATTATAGATAGATGCCCTGCATCCTCCAACGCTCCTGTGGCCTTTAAGACCGCCAAATCCATTTTCAAGGGCTTCTTGAATAAATGTTTTTTCAAGTTCTTCACTGGGGAGCCTGAATGTTACATTCATTAAAGACCGGCTGTCAAGGGCAGCTGTTCCTCTATAAAAATTTCCGGAATCAAAGAGACCGTAAAGAATTTTTCCTTTTTCACGATTTATCTGTTCCATTTTCGCAAGCCCCCCTATGGTCTCTTCAAGCCATTTCAGCACAAGCTGAATAGTGTAAATACCAAAACATGGGGGAGTGTTATACATGGAATTTTTCGAAACATATGTGGAATACTTAAGCATGGATGGAAGGCTATTATCAGGGACTGATTCAAGCATATCCTCCCTTATAATTACCATACATACACCTGCCGGGCCTATATTTTTCTGGGCTCCGGCATAAATAAGTCCGAATTTATCAACATCCAGGGGCCTGGACATTATATCAGAGGACATATCAGCTACAATCGGTATCCCATTTGTATCCGGGAAATCAGCCCACTGGGTACCTTTTATGGTATTATTGGATGTTATATGTACATAGGACGCACCTTTGGTAAACCCGATCTTATTCGGAATATATGAAAAGTTATTATCCTCGGAAGATGCAACAACATTAATCTGTTTCCCTTGAGTTTCCGCTTCTTTAATAGCCTTTGTCGACCATGTTCCGGTATTCACATAATCTGCGGTATCCCCCTGGCCAAGAAAATTCCCTGGAACCATGCAAAACTGCATACTTGCCCCGCCCTGAACAAAAATAACTTTAAATTTATCGTCCAGGTTTAAAAGCCGTTTTGTTCTTGAGACAGCATCATTTATAATATCGTCAAAGAACTTTGACCTGTGGCTGATTTCCACTACGGACATGCCGCAACCCTGATAATTTAAAAACGATTCTTTAATCTCTTCCAAAACAGGGAGGGGGAGTGCCGCGGGCCCTGCATTAAAATTAAATATTCTGTCATTACTCATTTTTATTAAAAACCTCTTTTCTTTTTTTATTTGTAAAGATTATATTAGAGATGTAAATATAATATGATTTTTTTAAAAAATCGAGAAAATAATTATACAACATTACAGGGTGCCCTACAAACATAAAATAATCAGGGCTTGATTTTATCTTGGGCCACTTAATACACAGGTTGTGAGTATTGAGAAAAAACTTTACTGTATCTTTATTCTCAATATTCATATCTTATACCCTAAAATGGTCGAAATTAAAATCAACCACTATAATTATTTTTTCAAATCCCTTAATCCGAGTGCTATACTGAAAAAACCTACTGGAATTAATTTAATGGAAATATATACCTATCCTTCAAAAAAAGCCGAAGCCAAAATAACATCTATTATAAACAGAAGCCTTGAGTTTAAGGAAAAAGATCTTGTTAGTGTAACACAAATCATTAACAACGTAAAAAAAAACGGGGATAATGCTTTAATAAAATTTATAAACAGGTTCGATTCCCCTGACTTAACCATCGACTCCATCAGGGTGAGAGAAGAGGAATTTAAAAACGCAGAAAGAGAAGTAGACGAAAAATTCATCTCCTCACTGGACTGTGCTATTAAACAGGTTAAAAGTTTTCACCAGCAACAGGTTCCAAAATCATGGATTGACACCAAAAGATCCGGTACATTCCTTGGCCAGCTTATTAATCCTGTGGATGCCGCAGGAATTTATGTTCCCGGAGGAAAAGGAGGAATGACCCCCCTTGTATCTTCTGTGATCATGGGGGGAGTCCCCGCAGTTATTGCCGGAGTCAATAACATTGCAATAACAACCCCTCCGAAAAAAGATGGAACAATAAGTCCCCATCTTCTTGTTGCTGCAGAAAAAATCGGGATAAAAAAAGTCTACAAAGCAGGAAGTGCATGGGCAATCGCGGCATTGGCCCATGGAACCGAAACAATCGACAAAGTCGATGTTATTGTGGGACCGGGCAATATTTATGTGACACTGGCGAAAAAAATTGTTTCAGAAACAGTGGGGATTGATATGATAGCAGGGCCCAGTGAAATTCTGATTATTGCCGATAAAAATGCAAACCCTGATTTTATTGCTTCGGATCTTCTTTCCCAGGCTGAACACGACCCCCTTGCATCTGCCATACTTGTTACAGATTCAGAAGAGCTTGCAAAAAAGGTTGCCGGTGCTGTGAGTACTCAGGTTTCAAACCTTTGCAGAAAAGAGATTGCTGAAGAATCATTGAAAAAATACGGAGCAATCATAGTTGTCCCTAATATTTCCAGCGGCCTGGAGCTTGCCAATGGAATCGCACCTGAACATCTTGAAATAATAACAAAAGATCCCTTTGAACATATTGGGGCGATAAGAAATGCGGGTGCGGTATTTTTGGGAGAGTATACCCCCGAGCCTGTGGGAGATTATATTGCAGGCCCGAATCATGTTCTTCCCACAGCAGGCACCGCAAGATTTGCATCTTCCCTTTCTGTTGATAATTTTATTAAAAAAACAAGTCTTATCCATTATTCAAAAGAAGCTTTTCACCGGGAAGCAGACCATATTATCCGCCTGGCTGCGGCCGAAGGGCTTGATGGCCACGCAAATTCAATAAAAATCAGATTGTCCCATTTATCAAACATAAAGAGTCAGGGCAGCAGTGAAAAAACATAGGGCTCCCATGATAAAAAGTAATGATTCCATAAATTATTATCATATTATCACAGCCATAGTATTTTTTTTTGGTGTAATTATTATCAGCACATCAGGATACATGATAATAGAAGAATATTCCCTGTCCGAAGGGATATATATGTCTATTATAACTATTGCCACGGTCGGTTACAGGGAAATAAAACCCCTTTCTGAAGCGGGGAGATGGTTTACAATACTGATTATCTTACTCGGCTTTAGCAGTCTTGCTTTTGCCGGAAACATCATGGTGGAAACTCTTCTTAAAAAAAACTGGGACAGCGGTTTTGAGGCAAAAAAGATGAAAAAAATAATATCCCGTCTTAAGGGGCATTACATTATTTGCGGAGCCGGAAAAGTAGGCTCTGCTGCTGCTGATCATTTAATGGAAAACGGAACAGATTTTGTTATAATTGAAGAGAATGAAGAAATATGTAATGAAATAAGAAAAAAAAATTACATCTGCATGAAAGGAGATGCTACCAGAGAAGCCGCATTAAGAGACGCCGGTATTAAAAGAGCCAAAGGATTACTGGCTCTTTTAAACTCTGACCCTGAAAATCTGTTTACAGTTTTAACTGCCCGTGAATTAAACCCCACATTGCACATTATTGCACGCTCAGAAGTTGTTTCCTCAGAAAAAAAGATTCTTCGCGCAGGCGCAGATAGTGTTTCCTCCCCCTATGCCACAGCAGGCAAACAGATTGCAACCAACATGCTTGCAGCTACTGGAAAACTTTCAATGGGAACATATATTCCCAATGCAATTCCAAAATGGATAACAGTCCAGAAGGGCTCAGACATTTATGGGGAGACAATAAGCTCTGCTTCTTTAAAAATAAAAAAAACAATTATAGGTCTTAGAAGAAAAAACAGCGATTTTATTTTTCCTGATGCAACCATGAAGCTAAAAGAAAAGGATAAGGTTCTTATTAGTAATGACTTAAGAACTTTAGATGATTTTACATCAAAAGCATCTAAAAAACGAACAATTATTATAATTGATGATAATGCTGTAATTCGCAGACTCTATACCCGACTTTTTCAAAAAGCCGGCTTTATACCTTTAACAGCAGATAACGGCCCCGACGGTCTTAATATGATCATCAACGAAAAACCTTCAGCAGCCGTTATCGACCATATACTTCCAGGTTTGTACGGGATAGAACTGTGTAAAAAAATCCGTGAAAACAATAATTTTGATGACGTAAAATTAATCCTGTTTACCGGAGATGATGAACCTGCCTTTAAAAAAAGGGCCCTTGCAGCAGGGGCTGATGCGGTTGTAACCAAAAGTCCTGAAGCTTTTGAAATAGTTGAGACTACTTTAAAATTATTACAAAATTAAAAAAAAGGATGGAACCGATTTGTCTTCAAATAAAGTGTTAATAGAACCAGAACAAAGTCAACTGGGG
>CAZNFB010000172.1:0-5974 GCA_964572105.1 uncultured Desulfobacteraceae bacterium | reverse complement strand
GAGTTTTTCATGGTTTAATCAGATTATACCTGTTGCCGTACATATTAGCTGAATAATTATCACTATACTTTATTTAAATTTAACTTAAAGCTTTTGGAGGTAACACTTGTTAGGGATAGAACATATAACAACAGGGATAGAAAACATAACAGCGCATAATGGATGGGCTATGGCCATTACAGGAGGACTTATCGTTTTTGCAGGTCTTTCTTTACTCTCTTTTGCAATAGCTCAACTTCACAAAATCATATTATTTATTGAAAAAATAACACAAAAGGAAAAAACAAACACTTAACCTTCAGGAGTAAAAAATAGACAATGATCGATCTATTAATTCAGTTTTTGTCAAATACCGGCTATGCACTTGTTGATTATCGGAATATAATCATGATCCTCATAGCTTTTGTATTGATATATTTGGCAGTTGCAAAAAATTATGAACCACTTTTACTTGCCCCCATAGGATTCGGAGTATTACTTGGAAATATCCCGGTTTTTCAGGGATTTGGACTTGGAATTTATGAAGACAACAGTGTGCTTCACTACCTCTATTTCGGCGTTACATCGGGTATTTATCCATCCATAATCTTTTTGGGTCTGGGGGCAATGACCGATTTTTCATCTCTGCTTGCCCGCCCTGTATTAATGCTGTTGGGTGCTGCAGCTCAGCTGGGAATATTTTTTACTCTCCTTGGAGCCCTTGCCTTCGGTTTTACTCCTAAAGAAGCCGCGTCAGTGGCAATTATAGGCGGCGCAGACGGACCAACCTCGATATTCCTCACCGCACGGCTGGCTCCCCATCTCATTGGTTCTGTTGCCATTGCAGCATACTCATATATGGCTTTAATTCCTGTGATCCAGCCCCCGATAATGAGACTTCTTACAACTCGTAAAGAACGACTCATAAGAATGGAGCAGCTTCGCATTGTTTCACAAAAAGAAAAAATAATTTTTCCAATAGCCGCATTTTTGCTATGCTGTTTCCTCGCGCCGGCATCTTTGCCTCTTTTGGGTCCTCTTTTTTTAGGAAATTTTTTCAAAGAATGCGGTGTCACAGAACGATTGGCCGAGACAGCACGTACCGCCGTAATAAATACTGCCACTATTGCTCTTGGCACTCTGGTGGGCGCCAGTACCCAGGGAGATGTATTTTTAAACAAACAATCTATTTTTATTTTTATTCTGGGAGCTGTAGCTTTCAGCATAGCCACAGGATCAGGAATTCTTTTTGCTAAATTCATGAATCTCTTTTTAAAAAGCAAAATAAACCCACTTCTGGGAGCAGCCGGGGTATCTGCGGTGCCAGGCTCTGCCCGTGAAGTTCAGGTAATGGGATGCAAGGAAGATAAACACAACTTTCTCCTAATGCATGCCATGGCATGCAATTCATCCGGAGTTATAGGATCAGCAATAGGTGCAGGGATTTTATGGAGTTTTATGCACTAAAATATGGTGCATCTTACCTAAAACTGCCAATTTATTTTTCAAAAAAAATATTTTTTACTTGACCTATTGGGATCATATGATTTAATGTTACGACATTATGTCTATGTATCCTGATACTAGGATATTTTTTTATTCTTTCTTAAAGGAGGTACGAACGTTGGCAGTTGGAAAAGTAAAATGGTTTAGCGACAAAAAAGGCTTTGGCTTTATTGAGCAGGAAGAAGGGCGTGACATTTTTGTACACTACTCTGCAATAAGCACGTCTGGGTTCAAGACTCTATCCGAAGGGGATTCTGTCTCTTTTGATATAGAAGAAACCGATAAGGGACCTGCCTCAACAAATGTTCAAAAAATTTAAAGTCTATTCACCATACGGGACCGTGGCAAATTATAGTAATGCACCGCCGGCAGGCAAGTAAATTTAACATTAAACCAGACAAAAAAAAATGTGTCCTATTAACATTGGGCACATTTTTTTATTCCTCTTTATTATCATACTTATTATCGTATTGGCGCGCTAAAATTTTTCTAGGTTTTGCGCCGTCACTCGGCCCCACAACACCCTCCCGTTCCATAACTTCTATTATCCTGGCTGCCCTGTTATAGCCGATCCGCAAATGTCGCTGAACCATGGATATGGAGGCCTGACCGATCTTTGTTACAAGTGCCACAGCGTCATCATATCGTTCATCATATTCCTGGTCATCATTATTCCCCTTTTCATCGGGAAGGGCTGCCACAACAATCTTATTATATTCAGGACGCCCCTGATCCTTTAGAAATTCAGTAATCCTCATAATTTCCGCTTCAGAAATATATGCCCCATGTATACGCTGCAGTTTTGCTGTGCCAGGAGGCAAAAGGAGCATATCCCCGTTTCCAAGGAGATTCTCTGCTCCATTTGAATCGATTATTGTTCTGGAATCTATACGGGATGCAACCTGAAAGGTTAAACGAGTTGGGAAATTAGCCTTAATAATCCCGGTGAGAACATCGACTGAAGGCCTCTGAGTGGCCAGTATCAAATGAATCCCGGAGGCCCTGGCCATTTGGGCAAGCCTTGTTAAGGCTGTCTCAACATCCCTGGAAGCAACCATCATAAGATCAGCAAGCTCATCAATAACAATAATTATATAAGGGAGTTCTTCACAAATATCCTGGGTGGATGATGATTTTTTTTCTTTTTTGATTTTCCTGTTATACTGCTTCAAGTTACGACACTGATTTTCAGCAAGAAGTTCATACCTTCTCTCCATCTCCTTAACCGCCCAAAAAAGAGCATTTGTAGCTTCTTTAACATCTGTCACAACGGGGGTAATAAGATGGGGAATCCCATTATATATTGACAGTTCAATCCTCTTGGGATCCACCATTATAAATTTAACTTTATCAGGACTTGAAAAGTATAAAATACTGCAAATCATGGCATTTAAACCAACACTCTTACCGGTTCCTGTGGCGCCGGCAATTAAAAGATGGGGCATTTTGGCAAGATCTACAACCACTGAGGTACCGACAATATCCTTTCCCATACATAATGCCAGATCTGCATCTCTTTTTTTAAAAGCATTTGAGGCGAGAATTTCCTTCATCCGTACGGTTTCCCTTGAATCGTTGGGAATTTCAATACCCACGGCAGCTTTGCCAGGGATAGGGGCCACAATTCTTATGCTAATAGCCTTAAGAGCAAGGGCCAGATCGTCTGAAAGATTAACAATTTTATTAATCTTTACCCCTGGAGGCGGCGCATATTCAAAGGTAGTTATTACAGGACCAGGAGAAACCGCCACAACCCTTCCGTTGACATCAAAATCAGCGAGTTTTTTTTCAAGCAATCCAGATTGCTTTAGAAGATATTCTTCTCCAACAGAATCAGGTTTATTTTCAACATCATCCAGCAAATCTAGGCTCGGCAGAGTAAAGCCTGACTCATCATTACCACAATCAGCACCTGGCTGTTCCTCCCTGGGCTTATCCCCAACAGGTTCTTTCTCCAGGGGAGTCCCCTTTTCCGAATCCTTAATTTTTATTTCTTTGTTTTTTTGTTTCCTGACCGCCTTTCCCTGTTCAATATTTTTTTTTCTAAACTTCTCCCAAAAAAAAGCAAAACCGACTGATACTTTTCCTGTAAAAAAAACAGATCCTCTCAAAAAACGTTTAGCAAATATTTTAAAGGAAAAACCTGTGGAGAGACTAATGCCCACAAGGACTAAAAGGGTCAAAATAAAAACAGCGCCTGGTAAATTAGAATACTTAACAAGAAATAATTTTAAAGAAATCCCTGTTATTCCCCCTGACGAAAACTCATCTCCCAAAAAAATGTAAGTACTCTGCTTAAGGGAAAAAAGGGCACCAGTTGCAATAGTAAGAAAGAGAGCACCTGGAAAAACCAAAAAAAATTTTCTAACCGGCTTACCGCTCAAAAAATTAATCCCGGGAACAAGGATCAAAACCGGTAACCAAAAGGCCCCAAAACCAAAAAGGCCTATGAGGATATCTGAAACATAGGACCCCAGCAGGCCAAACAGGTTGCGGCTTTTTATTCCAGCTACAGCATGGTTTAAAGAGGGATCATGGGGACTGTAGGACAAAAGGCTGCAAAGGATAAACATGAACAAAAAAAATAATATAATTCCAAAGAGTTCTTTACGCATAAAAGCTTCAGCCCTTAGATATCGGCGGGAAACCCTGTATATAGGGTGCCTTAAACCTCAATTATAAAGGTAAGTATTTGAGGTCTCCTCCTGATGGCAAAATAAAAATATTTTTTCAAGGCTTTAACAACCTTTGATCGTATCTTGGAAACCCTGTCAGGCGTATCAAAATCGACCTCTTCGATAACTTCTAAAATCACACATTCCGCATCCCTTAACAAATGACCTGTTTGCAGCTCAAACACAAAACCCCGTGATGTAATATCAGGGCCGTAAACTATATAACCGGTATCTTCATCAAATGCGATTGTAACCGCTACAATACCATGCCTGGATAAAATACGCCTTTCCTGCAGCACGCTCTTGCCAATATCCCCAACTCCCTTTCCATCCACAAGTATTCTTCCGGCAGGAACACGCCCATTAATCCTGCAGCCCTTTTCATCAAGTTCAAGTATCTGGCCATTTTCAATGAGAAAAACATTTTCTTCAGGAATACCGGTCGCCTTAGCTAAGCGCCCATGCAAAATCAGATGCCTGTACTCTCCATGTATGGGAATAAAATATTTTGGTTTTACTATATTTATCATCATCTTTAATTCTTCTTGAAAGGCATGGCCGGAAATATGAATAAAGGATATTTTTTCATAAATAACATCCGCACCCAGCCTGTAGAGATCATTGATGATTTTGGTAATAGCCTTTTCGTTGCCTGGGATAAATTTAGAAGAAAGGATCACCGTGTCGCCGGATTTTATTTTGGTTCGCGCATGGGAACCCGAAGCCATACGGGCAAGAGCCGACATGGGTTCTCCCTGACTACCGGTCATTATCATAAGAATATTTCTGTCGGGATAATCTTCCATCTGCTCAAGCTTGATTTCCAGCCCTTCCGGGACATGAATATATCCAAGATCCCGGGCAATTCTTATATTGGTCTCTATACTCCGCCCGTTAAAAACCACTTTCCTCTCTTTTGCCGTGGCAATATTGACTATACTCTGTATCCTTCCAATATTAGAGGCAAAAAGAGCAATAATAACCCTCCCTTCTTTATCTGAAATTATTTCGGAGAGTGCTTTGGCCACCTCTTCAGAAGTTTTTGTATGCCCCTGCCTTTCAACATTTGTGGAATCAGACAATAACGCAAGAACACCTTTTTTACCAAATCTTGCAAACTTACTTATATCTGTCATCATACCCGGCAGGGAAGAGCTGCTGATTTTAAAATCTCCGGTATGAATAATAAGCCCCTCGGGAGTATTTATCGCAACCCCAACACCTCCCACGACACTATGATTTACAGCGATAAATTCAAGATCAAAAGCTCCAATTCGAAGCAGCTCATCAGTATTGATTTCATGCATCACAACAGAAGAAATAAGGCCGTGCTCTTCTAGCTTATTGCGTACAACTCCCAATGTAAAAGATGTTCCAAAAACAGGAGCATGCACCTCCTTAAGAAAAAACGGAAGGGCACCTATGTGGTCTTCATGGGCATGGGTCAAAACTATTCCGGCCAGCCTGGACTTATGATTTTTTATATATCTTATGTCAGGGATAACAATATCCACGCCGTACATATAGTCTTCAGGAAACATCAATCCGGCATCAATAAGAAACATTGAATCGCCATATTCAAAAAGCATCATATTCAGGCCTATTTCACCAAGGCCACCCAATGGAATAATCTTAAGCATAATACCCTATTTAATTTTAAAATTGTGACGTAACTATTCAGCACCGCAGATTTAAGAGACGCAACAGGTCAATAGTGTCCGGTTAGGAATACATATCAGCCGAATAGTTACATTGTAACTTAGGAACGAAAATTTTATAAGTTGAACAAAATAGCTTGTCTTTTGGCCCATCTA
>CAZNFB010000171.1:0-6066 GCA_964572105.1 uncultured Desulfobacteraceae bacterium | reverse complement strand
GTTTTGAGTAGATTATCAGTGGAACTTTCTAATCAATGGGAAATATGGGGGTGGGTGTGGAGATGTGCATGCATTTTATCATACATAGAGAGTTTACCATTATTAATAACGTATATTTTATTGGTGAGATCGGCCATGAAATCTTTTTCGTGTGAAATTAATATATAGGGAATATTAAGATCCTTTAAGATACCGGCAAGCTTTTTTTTTGTCCCGTCATCAAGCCCGGAACTTGGCTCATCAAGCAGGAGAGTTTCCGGCCCCATGGCCAATACTGTTGCAAGGGAGACCAGCTTTTTTTCACCCCCTGAAAGCTTATGGGTTATCCGATTTTCAAAGCCGGAAAGCCCAAGATAATCAAGGGTTTTTCTCGCAATCATTATGGCCTCATCCTTTTTTTTATTAAGGTTCAAGGGGCCAAAAGCCACGTCTTCCAATACCGTTGGGCAAAAGAGCTGATCATCCGCATCCTGGAAAAGAAATCCTATTTTATGGTAGATATTTCTAAAATCTTTTTTTTTAGTTAAAGCTTCACCAAAAACTTCAATTTTCCCTGATAAAGGTTTTAACAGACCCATAATTATATGAAGCAGAGTGGTTTTTCCACTTCCATTGGACCCAAGGAGACCTACCCTGTCCCCCTTATGGAGCTTCAGATTAAGGTTATCAAGAACAATTTTCTGCCCGGGATATCCAAAGGTAATTCCTTCAAGGTTTATGATCGGTTGATTATTATCCATAGGTTAAAAAATAAAGTAACTATTCAGCGAATATGTATAGATTCAGGTATAATCTGATTAAATTATGAAAAACTCACGTCTAAGAGGTCGTAAAAAAAGAACCTGTCACAAATATAAGTTTAAAATTAAAATATAGTACAAACCTCGTTAAATGGTCAAATAATTAATTTAACGGTATCTGCGGCAACCACTCTGTAATCAATAAAAAAAGTATACAAAGCAGCATAAATGCTGACCATACCCAATCTTTCCAGGAAATGGAAAACCCGTGAAGAGAATAGAATTTTCCTTTAAAACCGCGGCATTCCATAGCCTGATGCACCCTTGTGGCACGTTCAGATGCCCTTACAAAAAGCATTCCCACAATATAGGCATATGTTTTATATGTATGCATATTTGTTCCAGGCCGAAAACTGCGAATTTTTGCAGCCCGGATAATTCTCTGATATTCATATTCAATCACAAATATATACCGATATGTAAGAAGCAGGAGATGAACCATCTTCTCCGGAACTTTAAGGCGTGCCAGGGAGTGACCCATGGTGGCAAGATTCATGGTGGCAACCATGGCTATAAATCCCAGTAAAATAATATTTGCCTTTAGGGTAATTTGCAAAGACAGGATTACGCCAGGTCTTGTAAAGGTGATCCGCCCCAGGCGGTATAAGGGCTCCCCCTCGATGGTAAGGGGTAATACAAGCCACAGAAGAAAAAGGAAGCCCCATATTACTCCCAATCTTTTAATAACGTCCCAAAAGTTTAGCCGCGCTAAAATAATAAGCAGAAAAGATAAAAGCAGGGCATAATTCATTACGGAAAACTGAGTGGCAAGTGCAACTGTAAAAGAAAATATTGCTGCAAATATGAGCCGCAGCCTTGGATCAATCCCATGCATTATGGAATTTCCCGATGCAAAGGTTTCATTAATCATTGTTTACCGGAGCCACTCTTTTTCTGGATGATATGTAGGATGCAACACCAGCTAGCCCGAAAATATAACCGATACCGCTAAAGATATCATGAACATCCAGACCTTTTTCCCTATCCTCAATCAGTATTCTCATAATCGGTTTTAACTTTTTATCAAGGGCTTTTTCAATCATAATTTCAATTTTTTTTTCGTTGAAAGAAGAAGCGGAAAGTTTTAATTCTCTTTTTTGCTCTAAAACGCCTATTTTATGTAGATCCTCTTTTTTTTCTTTATTATTCCCAGGGAGGTTTTCGATTTCGCTTAAAGGGATTGCCCAGGAATTTCCATGGCCCATCCCGGCATCAAGAACAATATTTAAATCTGTTTTTTCAGGAATTTTGAAAAAAAACTCTCCGTTCTTATCTGTTTTCCCTTTAAGAAGCTGTCTTTCCTTTGAATCATAAACAATAATTTTACCGTTTATTACTTTTTTTCCTCCACTGAATTTACTTTCAGTATAAACAGTATCCCCTTCAACATAAGCAAATATCATTACCTTATGTGCCAGGGCGATATCAAAGATAAACAGGGTGGCGACCACCGAAAAAACAAACATAAAATATACTTTTTTTAGCATAATCAAAAGCTCGTCAATTTTGTGCAGCAAGTAAATTATCAATAAATTCAGGGTTGATTTTAGCTTTGGTCGCCAGAACTGAGCTATGGTAAAATTTAAAAACCTCTGGTTGTTTGAGCGCAGCGAGTTTAAGAAGTTTTTAAATTTTATTATAGCTATTCAGCGAATATGTACGGCAGCAGTTTTAATCTGATTAAACCACGAATAACCTAGTGTTGATAAACCATTTTGGCTGAAAATCCCGGGAGAAGCTCGGGCTGAACTTTTTTAAGAAAAGCTATGCAGGAAACAGTAATAACCCCTTCGATTATCATGACCGGCAAATTAGCAAATATCACTGCAACTGCAATTTCAAAAAACCCTTTCTCAGTAAACATCAAGGCAACGCCAACCAAGATTCCGGCCAAAAAAACTGATAAAAAACCACAGGCAAAGCCTGAGATATTAGCAGCAAAAGATTCTTTTAAAATAATATTTCTAAAAAGATAATAACATATAATGGCAGGTGTGGCCATAATTACCGTGTTTACACCCAGGGTAGTGATTCCTCCAAACTGAAAAAACATTCCCTGAAGCAGAAGGGCAATCAGAATAGCAGGAACAGCAGCCCAACCGAGCAAAATGCCCATGAGACCGTTTAAGACAAGATGGGTACTCGAAGGACCAATGGGGACATGAACCAGGGATGCCACAAAAAAAGCTGCTGATAGAATTGCTACCTGGGGCATTTTGTCATAATCGATCTGTTTAAGACCTATGTAAGTGCCTGCAGCACTTAAGGCCATCCCTGATGCCAGGACACCCCCGGATAAAATACCTTCAGAAATATGCATCTAAAACCCCCTTTATTTGATTCCCAAATCCTGAAATTCAACCCAGATTACTGCGCCGAGCTCCACATCTTTTTCCGTGCCATTATGCTCTATTTTATAATCTGCGCTGTTTAAAGCAGCAAATCCCCACCATCCAGCCATGGGAGCCGCATATGTGAAGAGACCGTTTGCATCGGTCTTTATTGTCTGGGTCACCATGTAGTCTGTGGGGGGATTCATTTTTCCAGACTCGTTATAATATTCCACTTCGACTTCGGAAAAAGGGACCGGTTTTGAATCCAATAGAACAGTCCCCTGAAAAACATTTCCAACATACAGCCCAAAAGGTTTTGACAAAGGAACAATTTCAGTTTTCAACCCTGTTTTCCTATCCCAGCCTTCGTCATCACCAAAAGCTGCAACCACGGTCTTTGTATAATGTATTATGAAACAATCTTCAGCAGGTTCCCAATATGGAACAGGTTCCATATAAAACATATAAGCCCCTGGTCTTTTAATTTTATAATCGGCCTGCCATGCTTTATTGCCCATCACGTCTATTTTTTTAAGATCAGACGCAAGATCCTTTTTTATTCCATTGACCATAACTCCAAAAATATTTGGTTTCACAAGCTCCATACCAATACGCTCACAAGGATGAGAAAACGAAAGATCAATTTTTATATTTTTTACATCATTTTTCATAACCATGGAATCCGAAGGGATTACCATGCCAAAATGCGCATAAGCTTGAAATGGAAAAATAAAAAAGAATAGAACAAGCAGGAGCATTCCAGTATTAAATTTTATATTTTTTTTACCCATAATTTCATTCCCCCTTTTTAACAAAAAAAAAGCCACGAAACAAAAATGCCTGTACAGCATTAATACCTTCGTGGCTTGTTTAAATAATATACTATATGCTTTGAACTCTTTTTGTAAATTTTACCAGCAGACTTCTGCCTGCATTATTATTAATCTATTATATACGTCGGCAAAAGTCAATTCTTTTCCATGGATAAAAAAAAGCCATAAAAAATTTTCCCATTAGCCATGGCAATGTGCCATTTTAAAAAAATCTCTCCAAATATGAAATATTTTTTTGACAGAAATCGAACGCTAAAGTGCTAAAATTAATAATAGCACGAAGATGCCGAAAATGGTTATTAATAAATTAATTATTTGCCAAATAGCTTACAAATAATGTTGATATAAATTTTATCTATTGATATTATATTATACCAAAAGGGGCGGGTTTTCAACTTCCAGGGAGCATGATTCATTAAAGGAGTTTTTTTAACTAAAGGGGTGCCTTGAAAAATTAGAATTTTCGCCTGAGGACAAGGAGCGCGAAAATCAAAAAGTGCAGCATACAAGGGTATGTGAGCATTTTTTATTTTCAATGCGACACCGTAATCTGGTGAAAAGGCATTTTTTCAAGATGCCGTAAACAAGGGGGGTGTAATTATGAAAGCTGGAATTATTTTTACAGGTTCTGGACCGATACTTGTTATAACGTCCTTTAATTCTTTTACCGATCCGGGGTTAATTGAAAAACTGAACATCAAAGGTATAAAAAAATTTATTGCATACGAAATTTCTGAGGATATGGTAAAGGAAAAGTATGGAAAACATTATGATGTGATCATGGGTGATCTGCACCAGACCGATGATCTACGTGTTGTCGATTACGATGGGCACCATGTTCTTTGCAACTTTTCCTTTAAAGATTTTGGTGAGCTGGTTCAGCATGAACCTTGATAGAAAAATAATTTTAACAACAAAATTCAGCAGCTCTTTTGGTGAATAATATTTTAGTCTCTCGTAATCATCCCACAATCCAGATCGCCTGGTTGGAGGCTATATTTACAATTTTTCTGCTAACCCGCCCTAAAAAAAAATCCTGAACCGCGGAAAGGCCCCGCCTTCCGACCACTATGGTACCCCAGTCTCCTCCTGCAGCTTCTTCGGCAAGAGCAACGGCGCGGCTGGTGCTATCTTGTATTATTTTTGTGGATATCTTTTCTAGAGGTATGTCATAGTTATTGAGAACCTTTTTTGCATTCTCCATTTTAGGCAGCATTTTATCTTTGTTTATTTCAAGCCATTTAATTTCATCATCCGGTAAAAAAGCAGGGCCATACCCATCGTAAAAAATATGTACAGGTCTTATTACATAACATAATTCCACTTCGCATCCCGTATCCCCAATCATATACCCCAAACAGTCAACCCCTTTGTTTGCGTCCACAGAATTATCAAACCCAACTATTATTTTTTTAATTTCGGGCTTTCCTCCCACTATAATTAAAGGGATATCCCCCATTTTATCTATTAGCTTAAAAGCTATGCTCCCCAAAAAAATATCTTTTATTTTGCTTGTTCCTGTGCGGCCTATTACAACTGCATTATACCCTTGCCTTGACTCTTTTAAAATATCCCTTGCAAGTCCGGTTTTTCGATCATTTATCTTAATTTCCAGCATTTCTTTGGGAAACCCCGCGCCAAGAAGTATATCTCTGGCTTTTTTCGTAAATACATCAATATTTTTTTTCTGTCCACTTTCCCATGCTTTGGCAAATACAATCTTGGAATAAAATTCAGGACACTTTTCTAAATCCCAAAATACTTCCGGGACCTTATTGATTGAATGAAAAATGACCACGCTGCTCCGTTCTGGAGGAAACATCTTGCTCACATACTTAACCGCTTCCATTGACTGATCAGAAGCATCAATTGCCAATAATATTTTATTCATTTTTCTATTCATTATTCACACCTCCTTAATTTAAGTGGCCAACTTGATGTTTTCTGTGATTATAATGATTGTAGCGTTAGTTTTTTATTGCTTTTTATATATTTATGCGTCATCAAAACTAAAAGTCAATATAAAAGATAAGGTATCCAACACAACCCCTCTCTTATAATTCTGCGCGGGTGCCTGCATATTAGCTTCACCAGAAAAAA